>DASXEJ010000051.1 GCA_036490175.1 Pirellulales bacterium
GGTCACGCTGATCGACAAAGGCGCGATCGGTCATGGGTGCTCCTATGGCAATGCCGGCTGGATAACCCCTAGCTTTGCCTTGCCGCTGCCCCGGCCTGGCATGCTGCTCAGTGGCTCTTCGATCCTGACTCGCCCCTGTACATCAAGCCGCGGCTCGACTGGGAACTCGTCCGTTGTAAGCGCACACCAGGACCATGTCGCCCCCGCCGGCGCGGGTGGTCGCGGCGCTGGCCGTGGCATTACCGCTGGGCGACGAGGCGGCGGCGGGCGGCGGCGAGTTGCTTGCGGTCGGCTTTGTCACGCCGCTCTTCGACGCGATACTGACGGACGGCTTCCGGATGGCTCAGCTTCCAGACGTCGGGCAATAGGCCGTGATAGTCCGTCGAGCCGGCCAGCAATTGGTCCAGCACGTCCTTGACGTAGACCCAAACGTCGAGGTCATGCCGCCGGGCGCTGCTCACCAAGCTCATCAACTTGGCGCTTTGCTCGCCGCCGGCCACGCTACACACGAACAACCAAGCCTTGCGGCCCATCGCCACTTGCTTCATCAACCGTTCGACCGCGTTGTTGTCGATCGGCAGCCGGCCGTCGCTCACATATACATTCAGCGCGGCCCAATGATTGCGCAGGTAGCCGAGTGCCGCGGCGAAGTCGCTCTTCGGCAACACCGCTCCCAAAGGTACGCTGTCGAGCCAATCGCGAATGGCGCGCAGGATGATCGTCGATTCGCGCTCGCGCAGCGCTTGCCGATCCGACCAACTCAACTCGACGCCCCGGGCCTCGACGTCGTAGAGCGCCTGAATCATGCCCAGCAGCAACTCGCGCTCCGCCTGGTACGTACACGCCTCGACGACTTTGCGCCGCGCATGACCCCAGCAGGCCACGAACTCCAAACGCCCGTCGCTGTTCAGCACGACGCTACGGTTGCCCGAGAAGCAATCCCCTTGCACTTTGCAGCGGCTCCGGCGAAAGAAATCGTCCGGGCCGTCACGATGCCGTGAGACGCGGAAGTCGAAGATGTTGTAAAGCGCCAGATGCAGCCCCGAATAAACCCACATCTTGGCCAGCAGGCTGTCGTGTCCCGCGGCCCGCGCTTCGGCCACCTTCTCCGCCAGCCGCTTGCTCTTGGCGTCCCCCGGAATCGGCAGCGGCGCCTCCTTGGGCAACAGCAGGCGGCAACTCGTCTCGTCGAGGCCCACGCCCATGTCCTGTTGCACCAATTGCGTCATGTGCTCGACCAGCGGCGAGATCGCGAACTCGACCTGGCTCACGATGTTCAACAGCGTCGAGCGGCCGGGCGTCCAGCCGCTGCCGGCGAACAGATCCTGTTGGCGATAGATCGGCAGATGGTGGAACCACTTGGCCTCGACGATCGCGGCCGCCACGCTGGTATCGTAGCGATCGCCTTCGACCAGCGATGTCGGCCGCTCGGGCGAAGCGACGCCGCAGTCCGGATTGCCCAGGCAGGCGTATTTGGGATACTTCTTCACCAGCACGTGCAACTCGGGCCGGGTGTAGACCAGTGTCTCGGTCGTGTCGTAGCCGATGATCACCCGCTCGCCATGCGCCGCGCACGTCTGGAGCGCGTCGTCGCCTTCAATGATCCGCTCTTCGCGGCGCAGATAGCTGGGGAGCGATTCATTGCGCGGCTTTTTGGGCTGCGTTTTCCGCTGGACGGTATAGGTTTCGACGAGCGCTTGGGCTTGTGCTTCCGCTTCAGCGCGGGCCGCTTGAAACTCGGCGCTGTCCTCGAACGGCAGCCAGTTTTGATTCGCGGCCGGCAGGATGCGCTTTTCGCTGCGATTCCCCGCCACGAAATGAGCCAGCAGCTTGCTGAGCTTTTCTTGTTCGATCCCCAACTCCTCGATCCGCTTGGCTTGCGCCCCGATCTTGTCTTCTTGCGCCCCGATCTTGTCTTCTTGCGCCGCGATCGTCGCGGCTTGGACGCGAATCAGCGCTCGGCAACCTTTCAAGTCGCGCGGCAGATCACTGTCGCGTGAAAGATCACTGTCGCGTGAAAGCGAATTGGCAGGTGGCATGTTCGTTGGCTCGCTCATGCCGAGCACCATAACCAGATCGGCCACGGAGCGCAAGACCCCCCGCGCTCGAATCGGAAAGAATTCGCAAAATAGTTTTTCGTGATCCGGATCGCGCGCCTGTCTTTCAATCGCGACGCGGCTCGTCGGACGCGCTGCGCGCGGTAGGCAGCGCGTAGCGCCGCCGACGTTTGACGCTCGTCAGCTCGATCCCCGAGAGCAACAGCGCCAGATCGGCCGCGTCCATTTCAACGTGCTCGCTGGCCAGCGCGGCCGGCGGCCTCTGGAAGGTTCCGCATTCCAAACGCTTCATGAAAATGACAAAGCCATCGCGGTCCCAATACATCAGCTTCAGCCGGTCCAGCCGACGATTGAGAAACAAAAACAGATCGCCGCCTTGCGCGTCGCGTTGGAATTCTGTTTGGATGATGGCGTGCAGTCCGTCGAAGCTCTTGCGCATGTCGACGTTCTTGGCGTAGAGATAGATCCGCGTCTGGCCCAACGGCGCCGGAAACAACAACGGCTGCATCGGTCGCTCCGGCTAGCGGGAACCCAAGACGACTTGCTGAAACGCGCCGCCACGCTCTGTCCGCGCCGGCCCAAAACTCTCGGCCAGGCAACGGATCACCGCCAAGCAGTCGGCCGGAACCGAGACTTCGATGCCGGAGCCCAGACGAAAATGAACTCGCGAACCGTTCGCAGCCGCCGAGGCGTCAGCCCTGGACACGCCAGTTCCGTCGACCCTTGCTTTGGCCGTGACCGAACGAGCGGCGCTTGGGTGAGTCGCGCTGGAATGGGCCGGGGCGGCAGGTTTGTCGATGCGTTTCGACCAATAATAGAACGTGTTCACGGACAGGCCCTGGCTGGCGCAGAATCGCGCCACGGTCGAGCCGCTGGCCCGAAACTGTCCGAATCGCCGCTCCCATTCCCGTCGCTTCTCGACATCCACGCCCCGTCTCATGGGCCCACCTCCGGAGTGAATTTGAACGTGACCAATCGGTCCCGCCCAAATCTACACCCCGAAAACGCCCCAAGCCGCCGGCGACCTCATGGCAGGGGTGCGCGCTTACCGCGGTAACGCATCGCGAGTGAGGGATCGCTCATGTTTCTCAGGCGTTTTGAACGTCGCAAGAGTGGCAAGCCGCACACCTATTGGGCTTTGGCCGAATCGTATCGCACGGCCAAAGGCTCGCGGCAACGGATCGTCGCGT
>DASXEJ010000052.1 GCA_036490175.1 Pirellulales bacterium
GGCCACGACGAACGCGAGCAGACGCTCAATCAGATTCTCAGCGAGATGGACGGCTTCAGCCCCAACGAGTCGGTCATCGTGCTGGCCGCGACTAATCGGCCCGACGTGCTCGATCCCGCGCTGCTTCGGCCCGGCCGCTTCGACCGGCACGTCACCGTCGACCGGCCGAACCTGAAAGGCCGCGAGGCGATTTTCCTGGTCCACGCCCGCGAAGTGCCGCTCGATGACGACGTCGATATTCATCGTCTGGCCGCCGGCACCGTCGGACTCACCGGCGCCGACATCCGCAACCTGGTCAACGAAGCCGCCCTGTGGGCCACGCGCGAGGGCAAGGACAAAGTCGGCATGCTCGACTTCGAAGTCGCGCGTGACAAAATTCTGATGGGCGCCAAGCGCGAGGAAGTTCTGTCCGGCAAAGAAAAGCTGATGACCGCCTACCACGAGGCGGGCCACGCCCTGCTGGCCTGGCTCGTGCCCGGCGCCGACCGCGTACACAAGGTCACCATCATCCCCCGCGGCCGGGCACTGGGCGTTACGCAGCTTTTGCCCGAGGAAGACCGGCTGAACATCGGCGAGACCGAATTGCACGCCCGATTGGTGTTCATGCTGGGCGGGCGGGCGGCCGAAAAGTTGATCTTCGACGAGTACAGCGCCGGCGCCGAGGACGATCTCAAGCGTGCCACGCAACTGGCCCGCCGCATGGTTACGCACTGGGGCATGAGCGAACGCATCGGCCCGGTGGCCTTTCGCACGGCCGAAGAGCATCCCTTTCTGGGCAAGGAAATTGTCGAGCAGCGCGAGTTCAGCGAGCACACGGCGCAAGTCATCGACGAAGAGCTGGCCTCGATCTTGCACCTGGCCGACAAGCGTGCCCGCGGCATGCTGGCCGAGCATCGCGACAAGCTCGAGCTGCTGGCCACGAACCTGGCCGAGCGCGAGATCCTCGACGAGCGCGAAATCGCCGCCCTGATCGGCCCCGCCAGCAATCGTGCCCGCACCAACGGCGAAGTCACCCCCGCCATCATCGCCCCCGAACCCGGCGCCGGCAAAGCGCCCGAGGCGCTGGCGTAGGACGGTTCGAGCGAGCGGCGTTCCCTAGTACCGGTGATGTACCTTTTGCGTGTGTGTCGCACCTCAGCACATGACCGACCAATCGCTCTGGGGTGATGCATGGACTTGGTGTTCCCGACCGATCGTCCAGATGGCAACGCATCCCGCCTTTGGAGGCTGCAACTCGACCTTATGCGGGAGGCTGAAGCAGCGTTGGGGCAACGTGATATGTCGAAGCAACTGTGCCAGCCAGCATTTGGCAACGGCGGTCCCGTCGTCGTCAACACTCCAAATCTCGACGGTGCTTTCGCAAGGCTAAGCAATAATGCCGCAGGCTACTGGCCAACCGCAGTCTACGAGTTGGCGCACGAGACAGTGCATCTTTTGAATCCGGTCGTTGGAATGACTAACTGGTTCGAGGAGGGTGTTGCCGTTCGATTTTCCGTGGGCATATCCGCCCGCACAACTCACCCCATGGCGCCTCCTGTGGGTGACAGGTACTATAAAGCCTTAACCAGCGTGAACGAGTTGAGACCGTGCATACTTGAGGTGGCCGGAACGATTCGAGCCGTCTACGGCAAGCTGTCCGATGTTACTCCCGGGATATTGACCAAACTATTTCCGAACGCTAACGCGGATCTGCTCAAGCGGCTTTGCGATCGCTGGTCTCCAAGACCGTAGCGGAGGCACAGACAGTGATGTGTCAACGACGCTGGCCTGCTCCGCGGAATAATCACCTGTATCCGAGGATCATCACGCTGTGCGTGACGGCTCGAGGGAATTAAGCGGCAGAACAGGCAGGTTCAAAACCAAATGCGCCGTCGCGGCGGGCGGGGCGCTATGTGAGAATGCCGCCGGGAGCTCGCCCGCGCCGGCGATCGTATTCGCCACAGCCGCGCGATACTATCAAGGGGCCAAATTCGACGAATTAGACGGGGGAGCCAGCCTTGCAGTTCGGCCAGCTGATCAAATGGCGTGCTTAAGCGAGCCCGAGGTGCTAATGTAGGACAGGCCTAGCCGCGCAATGTTAGACCACTCTCGTTCACTCCTCGGGTGCAATTAAGCGATCGGAAATCCAGGTAGGGCCGAGGAGGTTTTCAACCGACCATGGAATATCACGCTGAACTTACCTACGGGAACGGTATTAGCGAGTATTTGAGGAATCGCGCGAAAGACGAAATCGTAACGACGGTGCTCGTTCCTTTCCTTGCTCGGCAAGTCGTCTGGTTAAAACTCGACTCGCGAGAAATGCTTGTCAACATGGCGACCATGATGTCAGTCGTAGTCTACCGGTCTGAATCCCGCGTTGCCGAGTCGGAACTCCGTGATCCAGGGTATATAAAGTATTTACCGAAGAGTGCCGAGAACTGCACTAGGGAGTTGATGAGCGAAATCCGAGCAGATATATCGAGCCCCAGGGTCAAATCCTTTCTTGAACTATCATTTGCTCCAATCAACGACCGTGCGTTTGTCATCATGAGGTTCCGTGATCCAGAGCTTGACTCCGCTTACAAAGGCGTCGTCAAGCCCCTGTTTGAAGCGCGAGGTTTGGCAGTTACTAGAGTCGACGAAGTGCAAGACTCTGGCAAGGTCGATGACCAAATTCTAGAACTGATCGCCACGAGCCGCTTTGTGTTCGCGGAACTCTCCGGCGAGCGTCCAAATTGCTACTACGAAACCGGGTTTGCGCACGCGCTTGGAAAGGAGCTAATCCTGGCGATTCGGAAAAAAGAGCGCAAGCATTTCGACTTGGCAGCGTACAGATTCATTGAATGGACAACAGAACACGATCTGCGCGAACAGCTTAGCTCCAGGCTAAAGAATATCGAGGCACCCACAACTAAATAGCCTCTAGACCAGGACAAAACGCACCTACGCTCGCCGGGCACCGCGGTGGGCGGCAAGGACCGGGCGTGGCAAGCTTTAGCTGCTGGCCGCGAACTTGGCCGAGCGCGAGATCCTCGACGAGCATGAAATCGCCGTTCTGATCGGCCCCCCGACCAACCGCACCCAAACCAACGGCGAAGTCACTCCCGCCATCATCGCCCCTGAACCCGGCGCCGACAAAGCGCCGGAGGCACTGGCGTAGGGCGTTTTGATTAGTCGCGACCCCGAGCACAAATGCGGCAAACCTCAAGGGCTCCGCCACGCGAACCTGAGCCCATCGGCGATTGCGGCGCGGCGGCCACGGGCACCCGTGCCCGCGTACCCTGCCGAGGATACCGCCACCGCCCGAGCGTTCGAACGGCGCCGGCGTCGAAACGTCGCCCCGTGGCGCTCGGTGGGGCATTGCTGCCTGAGGCGTTTCTCCGTTAACGTGAATCATATGCTCGCGCGGCGTCGCGTGCGCGGCGCGAACCTGCGCCGTCGGCGGGTGTCTAAGGAGTGGTGCGACCGCACGCAAAGGAGTTGTTCGGTGGCGACAAAATGCAACCCACAGCAGTGCAAGGCGCGCACGAAGACCGGCGGCAGGTGCAAGAACCGAGCGGGCGAGGACCTGGGCGGTTTCTGCCTCCGGCATCGTATCCCACGCAACGATAACACCATCGTCACGGCGCCATATTGCCCGCCGGGCAAGAGTCTGTTCCGCGTGGTCGTCCCCGAGCGCAGGCTGCACCATAGCTTTAATTGCCTCCGCACTGCTGCCGGTTCGGAGCCCGCAAGGCGGATGCTCGACGACGTGTACCAAGAATTTAGAGACAAGGATGGCAATTTTCTTGAGCAGTTTCAGACGACAGGATTCGATACGCGATTCTTTGAACTCTACCTTTTCGCGTACTTCTCCCGCTCCGGGTTCACTACTGATTCAAGCCACGCGTTTCCCGACTTCGTCGTCGAGCGATGCGGGACCCGAGCAGCGGTAGAGGCCACGACGGTAAATCCGCCCCAGGGTGGTGTCGTCAAGCACCTGGGTAGGAAGCTCGGCGAGTTGTCGGAGGAGGACGCCGAGGACTACTTCCGCAACGAGTTGCCGATTCGTTTCGGTAGCCCGCTCGCTTCAAAGCTCCAGAAGAGATACTGGGAGCTTGATCACTGTCGCGATCTGCCTTTCGTCATCGCTGTGGAGGCGTTTCACGATCCGCAGGCGCACCTGATCTCTGACAACGCGCTCATCAACTACCTCTATGGCTCGCGCGACTCCGCCACCTGGAATGACGACGGTACATTGCGTATCCGCCGACACCAGATCGAGCGGCACCGACTGGGCGAGAAGGACATCCCGTCGAACTTCTTCGGCCAGCCCGACACGGAGAACATCAGCGCAATTGTGTTCACAAACAGCGGTACGAATGGCAAGTTCTTGCGGATGGGGTTTCAACACGGGTTTGGCTGCGAAACGGTGGGCATGTCGCGCAGCGGTTTCTGGTTCAACCCACACCCCGAGGCTATGGACCCGACGTTCATGGCGTACAATTTGGATAATCCGCCATTCGTCGAGCCCTGGGGACAGGGGTTAACCGTATTCCATAACCCGGCGTGCAAACGCCCGCTGCCCCGCAACTTTTTTGTCGATGCGGTTCAAGGGTACATCGCTGAAGACAAATTCGTTGCCGAACACCCCGGCTGGCACCCGATTGTGACGCAGACGTTTTCGGTCTACGTGGGCCCGGACAAAGAAACGCTGAAAGCACTGCCGTGGACGCAGCCCCCGCATGTGGCGGTTGGTGCGATCCCCAAAGAGAGCTTCATGAAATTGTGCCCATACCGGCTATCTGAGCCGAATCCCATCGCTGAGGAACAGGGATGGTACGCCGACGAGACTGGCAGCTTCCTCGGCGTGGTCGCCCGGGACAAAACGGACGACGACTGGACGTGGGTCGTTCTCGCGCGCGACGAGCAATTCACCTTCCGATGTATTGACGTCCGCGCTTCTCTTCCGACCCGCGACCAGGCCCGTGTAGAAGTCCAGGTCGCAATCGCGAGACTGCTGGCATCGCCGCGCAGGATCTTCGCGGAGGGACATCCGGGAGGGCAGTAGCCCTCCCGTTTGCGCGGAAGACCATGGGGCGATTCCGTCGGGCCGCAACTGGGGGCCCGCTCCCGTCCCATCCGCGCCGCGGCTCGTGCTCGTCGCGGCGCCGCATGGAGCGGAAAACGTCGCATCGCAGGATCCGCGGCAGCGGCCCAAGCGAGGTGCAGTGCCGCGTTCGTGTCGCAAACAATCGTCGCTGCTCGCGGCCATAACGTGGTTCTTCATAGACCTAGACGATGATTTAACCAGCCGCGCCGCCAGATCTGCTGGGCTCGCCAGCCCCCACGGCGTCCCGGCAATCACGGCCCCCGGCTCGCGCCACGCACCGACGACACCACGGACGCCGCCGAGCCCGGAGCGCCGCAATGCCGCCACCCGTGTGCGCGGCCCGTCGCACTGCCGTAGCCGTCTCACACCGCCGCGACGCGCCTGCGGCATGCACCATGCTCGGCATCATGTGCGTGGCGCCGGATCGGCTGTTGCTGCTGCCGCGGCGCTGCACTAGAAAAGGGGCAGCGCGATGTAATCGAAGAGCGGTTCTGCCCCTCTTCTAAATCCACGACGCAGCGGGGGAAAACCGATGACCAGCCGACGCCGAATCGTACGCCTGTTTGTGCTAATGCTTGTGCTCGGCGGGTTGGCCGGGTGTTGGGGCGCGCTGGAGAGTTCCGGGCTGGAGGCCAACACGTCGCAAGCGGCCGAGCCGCAGGCTGGCGGTGGGAGTCGGTTGCCGCGGCAGATTTTGATTATTCGGCATGCGGAGAAGACCGGTAACCGCGACGATGTACACCTTTCGTCCGAGGGGCAAGCGCGTGCCGACCGGCTGCCGGAACTGTTCGTCGCCTCGGCCGAGCGGAAGATTCCGTTTGCCAGGCCCGACTTCCTGTTTGCCGCCGGCAACAAGGAGAGCAGCAGCCGCCCGGTCGAGACGATCAGCCCGCTGGCCGCAAAGCTGCGACTGCCAATCAATAGTCAGTACCACGACTCGGCGGTGAAGGAACTGGCGCACGAGCTGCGTCACAACCCGGTTTATGCCGGCAAAATCGTGCTCGTTTGCTGGCGCCATGACATGATTCCGGCTCTTGCCCAAGCGCTGCAGGCGAGAAATGCGCCGCAGACGTGGCCGGGCCACGTCTGCGATCGCGTCTGGCTCATCAGCTACAACGCAGCCGGAACTGCCAGCATCTACGACCTGCCCCAACGCCTGTTGCCGGGCGATTCGCAGTAGCGAAGACAGGAAAGAAAAGTAAACGGGGAGATTTCAGAACGCCGCCTCGCGCCCTGCCAGGCACGATCCGAAAAGAAATCGTTTCGATTCTGGCCCCAGCCCGATAGAATCACA
>DASXEJ010000053.1 GCA_036490175.1 Pirellulales bacterium
CGGGCGACCAATTGACTGTCACGACCGCGAACGTAAGCGGCAATAATAGCGCATTCTACAAGGCTCCTCAGTCCATCGGGCGATTCGTCGCGAACTTCACCTACACAGACGCAGCCAACGGAAATAATGGGCCCAATGGGGGTAATGGGATCGCCTTCGTGATTCAGAACGATCCAAGGGGAACGACTGTGTACACCTATGGCGGGGGTTCGACACTCGGGTACGGGGCGGGCTTCAACGCGGCAATCGCGCCGAGCATCGCCGTGGAATTTAACATTGACACAAGTTTCACTCCTCCCGCGGGCACGGCCATCGGTATTAATGGCAGCGTTGGTCCATTTGGGCCCACTGGGGCCATTGCATTAAACAGCGGCGATCCGATCGCGGTGACGATTGATTACAACGGGACCACGCTCTCAACCTATTTGCACGATACCATTACGGGCGGCAATTATAGCCAGTCGCAGTCAATGAATTTGTCGGCTATTGGCAGTCAGGCCTACGTTGGATTCACGGGCGGCTCCGGCCTGGATACCGCGACACAGTTAGTCAGTAATTTTACGTTCAGCACGGTCCCCGAGCCATCGTCCTGCGTCATGGCCGCCGTTGGCGCGCTCGGATTGTTGATCGCGTCGCGCAAGCGGCGGCAGTCCGCATGACCAACGCTCGCTTGCTCGCCATCGGCTAAGTTTCCACTGAGACAAAATTTCTGAGCGGGAGCACACCAGCAGGCCGCACCCAGTCTGCCGAGTGCCGTCTCGAAGGAAATCCTTTAACTGGACGTCGAACAACGCGAGGCGCTGTTGCGCCGCGCCGAACAGGGCGGAATCGAACCGGACGATCTGCGTTTATGCTGAGATTCGCCGCCCGGCGGAAGAAGAGTCGCGTAACCTGATACGCTCCATGGTAAAGAAGCGACCCACTGAAGCCTCGTCCCACCCTCTGGTCTGACGGGGTTCCTTTGTCCGCAGCCCCATTTGCTCGCTCGGCTGTGTCATAAAGCCAACCGAATTGTGACGCTCCCGAAGTGTCACCGTTACTCGAGGCGAATGGCGGCCCCTGGAACGACATGGATAGACTCGCCTTGGCCATAATGTCCTCCCTAACCTTTGCTCAGCTCCATTGTCCCCGACAACGGTTAAGAATCATTGACCGCGCGCGCGATTCGCGCAAGGAAAGAAATAAGACAGTTCGATGACGGCTCAATAAAAAACGCCGCACGGCGGCCAGAGCCATCGCGCGGCGTGAGTCGAGGCGAGCAATTTCAATGGGTTAGGTGGGCGAATCGTCGGCCACAGAGGCTCAGCGTTCTGGAAATGGTCCGCGATCGGGCTGCTCGTAAAGCCGGTTTGCATCAAACCTGCCCTGGAAGCGATGATCAACAAGATAGTTGAGCCGCCGACAGCGGAATTCACCGCGGCCGTGAATTGACAGCACTTGCTCACCAGCGCGCAAATTGCGCAAGTGATGGGAGCCGTGGTCCAAATAGCCGCTCCACTGCATGGCCATGTCCCGATTATGGAATCCGAAAGCTTGAACCACACCGCACGAATTCACGAGTGTTTTCCAGCTCGTCGCGTACCAGGTTTGCAGCTGAGCTAGGTCCTGGACGAACATCCACACCCAGGCACCGTAGCCGCCGGCAAGGGTCAGCATCGTTTCCAGCAAAGGAAACGACTCAAGCTGCGCAATCTCATCTAGGATGAATAACGTGCGAAGCGCAGGACGATGCCGACGGCTCAACACGGCGGTCAACAGCACGGCGACTTGTAGTTTGATGAGCGACTTGTGGCTGTGGATGCGGTATGGCGGCAGGATGATGTAGATATCGATAGGATCGCCGTCAACGACGCTCTTCAGAGGGAAGCTGCTTTGCTTCAATGTGCGTGAAACTTGCGGGCTTAAAAATGCCTTCAGGTAAGATTGCGTAGTTGCGAGCACTCCACCTCGTGTTACCTCGGGCATTTGAAGGAGGGCGGCGATTTCCTGATAGGCAAACGGGCACATGGTATTGCCTTCCGCATCAAGCAGGCAGGCCAGGCTGTTAATAGCGTCTTCGGCGTAGAACTTCTCCACAACCGTCACCAGGTTCGCTTTTTCCGGGTCACTTAGCCCGCCTGCGTAGCAAATCAATCCACTCAAGGCACCACACCCATTGAGATCCCAAAACGGGTCCTTGGTGCCTTTTATGCCTCGGGCAAAAAGCTCGGCCAAAGATTGTGAGTCCGTTTCCAGGTCGGAGCCGGCCAGCGAAAAGATATCGAGCGGATTGAACGAATCAGACTGGTCATCCACCACGCCAAATGGATCAAGCTTGATGACACGATGTCCCATCTCACGGCGCCGCCGAGCAGTCACCATGAAATTTTCTCCCTTGGGGTCGATGACGACGACGGGGCCTTGGTAATGCAACAGATTGGGAATAATGACGCCGGTTCCCTTGCCAGAGCGGGTGGGTGCGACGGTAATCAGGTGCGCGTCACCGTCGTACGTGATCAGTCCCTTCTCCCGATGAAGGCTTTGCTTCGAGGGTGAAAAGCCGACGCCTGGCGCAGGTTGGCCGTGATGTTCGCCAAGAATAAGGTGCGTCGGGTCGGGTTCTCGATATGGCAGACGTGCCGTGCTGCAAATCATGTCGCGACCCTCCAGGTGCAGTGCAGAGAGGCAAAAGAAACGAGCCTCGCACCGCAGATCCATCGCGATACAAGGCCCTCCTGGCGTAACGAATGCGAAGCCGAACTGTGGAGAATATCCCTTGACCGGCGCCACCGAAATTCGGCATTGTTGCCGTCAGCGCTTTTGCCGTCGTCACTTTTGACGAGGGGACAGCTTCACGACCAGGATCGCTTCAACCGCCCGGTAGGGAATTTCTTTGACGGTGCTGGCTGACAGGCGGTCGCGGCTTTCATAGAGATGATCGCGGAGCGTCGAGCCGCTGATTTCCAGGATCTCCTGAATCTCCTTCGCCTCCTTTCCCTGGACCTTGAGCCCGACGACCTCAGCGTGTCGCTTCGTCAAGCCTGTGACTTCCTTGAACGCTTCCCATTCCTCCTTGGAGCAGAAGTTGGGTCGCGTCGGGTCGTCGTCGGCGCCAGTCTCTATGGAGATATCTGTGGCCATAAGCGGGATCGGCGCGCACTGGGAGCCGGACTGAACCGTCATGGTTCACAAACGGGCGATGCACCTGGTACCCCACACCGGCCGAGACGATCTACCGGCGGCGGCCTGATGGACGGTTCCCGCGTGCCATCAGGAACGGTGCCGACGCGTTAGGGTGTCACTGCGGTCGAAGTCGCTGCTTTTTGAATTGTTGCAGAAAACGCCGGTGCAATTCAAGCGCTTGCACGCAAGTTCAGACGCTATCGGAAGAAAACTTTTGCGGCCGTGTGCAAATCCTTGACGGGTTTTTCTCCGATCGAACAATCGCACTCGGGGGCAATAGGACCATCGCGAATGCCGCAAATCTTTAGGCGACAGCGTAGTGAGCGGCCGTAACTGCCAAGCCGATGGCAGGCGATTCGAGGCACACGAGGCCGCCGCAAGCTGCGCAGTGTGCTTAATTTCGCGACGAAACGGGCAGGCAGAATTTGTTTCGGTCTCGAAGGGTTGATGGTGGCGCGGACCGCGGTACAGGTATATCGTGATCACGCTCTGCCTTTCCGAATCGCGCAGAACGGTATCTTGAAGTCGTCCGACTGTTCTGTCTTATGATGAGGCGCTCCCCCGATATGGGGTGTAGGTAAGCAGCGATAGCCGACCTGCGGCGGGCCTTTGTCCGACCGGCCCTTGGTGACGCGTGCGGTGCGGCCTTGTTGCTGGTCGGCATGCGGCACGGCAACATTGGTCTGACGATGAATGTTTATACCAATCCCAAGCTGCTCGACGTTCACGCCGCGCTCGATGCGTTGCCGGCGTTGCCCCTCAGTGGGCCATCGCCGCAAGAACAACTGGCAACTGGGACAGACGATCGAATTGAAAGGCCCGTTGCACCGAGAGCTGGCGAGCGTAGTAAATCCTGGTCAACTGCTGTCAAAATGACAGACAATCGACAAGAACGGGACGAATCGCTGCGCGCCGACGCAAGTAGTTACTCAGTCAAACAAAACAACCCGCTGACAATCGCTGTCAACGGGTTGCAAGAAGAGCGGGCGAACGGACTCGAACCGTCGACATCCAGCTTGGGAAAACGCACCGCGTCCTTGGGTGTTTCAGCCCATTTTCTCGGGGAATACCGCTATTTTACACCTACTAGGCACTATTGCAAAGCGTCTCATTTACTGGCGTTTGCTCTCGGGAAAACGCGGTAGTGACGGGGCCGCTTAGGAACGCAATCCGGTAATTACCGGCCAGTGAGGCTGCTGTGTTTTCCATCGTATCGTCCTAGGATGAGAACCAGGAGGGCGATTGCCACCCCATGGGTACGACCTTGCCGTGGATCCTTACCGAACGCAGCGGTCTGCTGGAGATGACGCTACGACACGCTCTTCACCATCACGGCCCTCTGTAGCGCATTAGCGTATGGATCCACGCTCTATCCCTCACTCGTGCTGTACGCGCCACTGACGCTCCCCACGCCAGCAAGTTTCAAGGGAGTGAACCACCATCGATCGCCGTCGAACTTGGTCTCGGTAGTCTGCAGGTAAATCAGAAGCCGAATGGCGTCGTCACCGCGGCGATATTCCAGGGAGATCCTCGAAGGCCGCTGAAACTCGACGACGTATTGGACACGACATTGAATACAGTTGCAACTTGTCCATGTCAGGGTTCCAGACGCTCGAGAACGACGTCGCCGATAGAAATCGGTCATGCGGATCGAAAACGATTCTTCCACCGTCAACTTCCTCTGCCCACGGAAGCCGCTTCCGGTTCCACCCATTTTTCGTGTCCTGGATTTGCCAAAATCAATTGGGTTTGTTTTCGCCGACTCTGCGATACCGCGCCAGCCGGGTTACACCGCCAGGGTAGCGTCTGGAGCTGCACCGCCGAGCCTACGGGGATCGCGTAGCCGCTGCCGTTGCCCAATTCAGCGGTGGCCAGCGCGCCCAGATAGGCGGGTGTCCAAGTGGTGGCGTCGACCAGTACGTCAGCCACGCGCGGCGGCGGGATCTGCACGCCGGTAAGAACAAAAGTCGTGGGATTCTCCGCCGCGGTAACCCGCTTGTGCCGTTCTGCGTACGCCGCACATGTAACGTGATTGAGATTGATAGGACGTGAGTTCCACGCGTGTGCGTGAGACCTTCAGCGTCACCAGCACCCTGGAACGAGTTGGTTTCGCTTACCAAGGAGATGAGTTTGTGGAATAACCTCCAATCGCACGTTGTAATAACCCACCGGCCTATGCCTCCTGGGCCCGCATGATTGCGAGGGTGGCAACGCCGTGCAGGTGTCGGCTTTGGGTACTACGGTGTTTTCATGTCGAGCTGCGCCAGCTGGCGGTGAGTCAGGTGTATGGCCAGCGGCAGCGCCCACTTGGCGATTCCCTCGCTGTGTTGCGGTATCGTTACATCGAGCTTTGCCACGAGCTTCGACAGCGACTCCAGCTGCTTTGCTTGCGCTTCCTGGTCACCGATATCGCCGTACGCGAGCGTCAGGATTGTCTCGGCTGTCAGCCTGCTGATGCGAATCTGGTCGAGTCGCCTGGGCGCTGCCAATTCGGCAAACGCATGCATTGGCAGCGCCTTGGATAACGTCGCGATCGCTTCGTTGGGCTGGCCCGCCCGATATTGCAACGAGCCGTACAGGGTCTGGAACACGGGATTACGGGGATCGATGGCGGCCACGCGCTTACCGATTGCCAGTGCGCTCTGCATATCAGGTAAGGCTCGCTCTCCCGCCATGCACGCCATGGCGATGCCGGCTTGCTCAGCCAGGCCCTCGCTAGTCCCGAAGCGATTAAAGAAATCGGCGCAAGTGGTTCGATATCCGACCATGTCGCCAGCGGCCAATTGCAACATGGCGAGTTGGTAGAGTGTTTTCCACGAGTAACCACTGACAGCGACGGCTCGCGCGAATGGCTGCGTTGCTTCCTGCCACTGGCCGAGCATGGCAAGCGAATCACCCCAGCCGGAGAACACGTCGACCGTCACATAGCCCGCCGTTACGGCCGCGCTGAAGTAATCCCTGGCTAATTTCCAGTTCCTCGTCGCTTCGTCGCTATCGTGCGCCTCGACCAATAGGATGCCCAGATGCAAGTGCCCCGTTCCTAATCCAACCAGGTGCAGCCCGATCCCTGGATGCTCTCGATCGAGCTGCTCGTATATCTCCAGTGAATGGCGGTAGGATGTTTCGGCCTCGGCACGTTGGTCGTTCAGTCGTTGCAGGTAGCCGAAGTTGAAATATTTGTGCGCCAAATCGGTACGGTAGTCGGGCACGCTCGGGTTCTCTCGGGCCAGCGCCTCGTAAATGTCAACCGTTCGCTTGAATGACACCTCGGCGTCAGGCAGCCGATCCAAATCGATTTGCACCACGTACAAGGCGTTGTACGCATTGCCCAGTTGAGCACGGTACTCAGTATAAGTCGGGTGATCGCGCACTAATTTCTCGTATAATTCCACGCTGCGCAGGCCCGCCGCTTCTGCTTCCTGCAATCGTCCTACGCTTCGCAGTACTTCTCCCAGGTACCAATACGACTTCGCCACGCCTGCCTCGTATACCGTGGTGCCGGAAGATCCCTTTAGTAAGGGTTCGTAAATCGACAGCGCATGGCGGAGCACCGCCTCGGATTCCGTAGCGCGATTCAGCACCGATAGCAATGCGCCAAGGCTCGCCGAGACGCTAGCCGATTTGGCCGCGTACTCGGCCGTATTCGGCTGTTGGTTGGCGAGCCGTTCATAGATGGACAGCGCTTGGCGATACGCGGCCTCGGCGCCGGTCAAATCGGGCGTCCCGGCCAGCACTCTTCCGCGCCAATGGAAGGCCAGCGCCAAGCCGGTCTGATAGTCGATATTAATTGGTTCGCGGTCCACAAGCCGCTGGTACTGTTCAATTGCCTTGTCGAACGCGGCCACGGCGTCGTCCGGAATGCCAATTGCGCTCGTAATATTGCCAACCCGAATGTAGGTAGCGGCAAGTTCTCCTTGCAGCGCCGGATTATCGCCATGCTCTTCGATAAACCGTTTGTAGTACAACAGCGCCGTATCCAACAACTCTTTGCGCAGTGGTTGCAAGCCGGGCACGTTCAACAGTTTGCTTTCGCTGACCGACGTGAAGTAATCATTCACGGCTTCACGAGCCTGTTGAAAATTAGCTTCCGCCGCCGAATGCTGCTTCGCAACTTCGCTGCGCTCGGCCTCGGCCAGCCGCTCGGCGCGCGTCGCGCGGATTGCTTGCCACGTGCTAGCGACAATGCCACCGATCAGTGCCAGAGCAACAACTAGCGCCGTCGTTAGAGGCACGCGGTTGCGGCGCACGAACTTCCGGCAGCGGTCAATCGCCGAGGGCGAATGAGCATCGACCGGTTCGTCGCGCAAATAGCGTTCGATGTCTCGCGCCAGACTGCTGGCGGTTTCGTAGCGCTTCGTGCGGTCTTTTTCCAGCGTCTTCAGCACGATCCAGTCGAGATCCCCGCGCAGCACTTGCGCCAAGCGACCAGCCTCGACCTTGCGTTGCGCCGCGACCGTGGTGCGGGTATTCCCCAGCGTGTCGACGAAAGCGCTCGGTTTCGGCGGCTCCTCTTCACAAATGATGCGGCGAACTTCTTCGTGAGAGGCTTCTCGGATCCGCTCTCGATCGAACGGCGTCATGCCCGTCAGCAGCTCGTACAGCAATACTCCCAGCGAATAGATGTCGCTGCGCGTGTCGATATCGATCGCCGACAACTCGGCTTGCTCGGGGCTCATGTACAAGGGAGTCCCGATCATGTGGGTAAAGTTCGTGAATAGCGTCTTGTCCGTAAGCTGCTGATTCGTCGCCTTAGCGACGCCAAAATCGATCACTTTTGGCACGGGCCGACCGTCGAGCACCGTAACCAGGACATTGGAAGGCTTGAGATCGCGATGGATAATCCCTTTTTGATGAGCGTGCTGGACCGCGTTGCAAACCTGAACAAACAGATCGAGACGTTCGGGCACGGACAATTGCGCCTGATCGCAATACTCTGTGATCGGGATACCGCGAACCAGCTCCATGACGAAATACGGACGGCCCGCTTCGGTGGCCCCCGCATCCAGGACGCGGGCAATGTTCGGGTGGTCCATCAAGGCTAAGGCCTGACGTTCGGCCTCAAAGCGAGCGATCACCTGCCGGGTGTCCATGCCCGGCTTGATGATTTTCAGAGCTACGCGCCTGCGGACCGGGGTCTGCTGGTCTGCCATGTAGACGACGCCCATCCCCCCTTCCCCGATTTCCTCCAGCAGCTTGTAGGGGCCGATGACAGCCCCCGCGCTGTCCGGCAGCAGCTCGAATGTCGCGGCGGCTACCTCCGGTGCTGCCGGATGCTTGAGAAAATCTCCAGCGTTTTCCAGCGCGCGAATAAGCCCCTCGACATCCGACCGCAACGCGGCGTTATCGCCGCAAGCTTGGTTCAAAAAGGCGTCTCGATCGCTCGCCGAGCGAATCTCGATGGCCTGGCCGAAAATGGATTTCGCGTCGGAAGCGTGAGATTTCATTGCGCGCGCCCCTCCCAAAGGACCCGTACTTACGTATGCGATGAAAACGGCCGTCGACTGCCAAAATTTCGGCAACTAATTCCTGCCGAACGGTTCAATCCTGGGACCGGCCGAGCTTCCGGGCAAGCCACGCGCGGGCGAAAGCCCAATCCCGATAAGCCGTCCGGCTGGAAATGCCCAGTAACGTCGCCGCCTCGTCCAGCGTCAAAGTCGCGAAAAAATGCAGCTTTACGAGCTCGGCTGCCTGAGGATCGATCTCGGCGAGCATTTCCAGCGACTCGTGGACTGCCAGTACATCGTCGTCGGTGGCGGCTGCGGCCAGATCGAAATCGTCCGCTGAGACCCGCTCGAATTCTCCCCCGTGCTTGATGCGGTTTTTACGGCGGGCTCTCTCGACAAGAATTCGCCGCATAGCTTCGGCCGCAGCCGCGTAGAAATGGCCACGGCCATCCCAACGTCCTTGCCCACCAGCGCCGACCTGCTGGGGAACCAGACGCAAATAGGCTTCATGAACGAGCGCAGTTGGGTCCAGCGTCTGCCCAGGCTTTTCAGCAGCCAATTTGCGAGCGGCCAACCGCCTCAGCTCCGCGTAGACGAGGGGCAATAGCTCTTCGGCCGCTTGTGGGTCGCCGCGCTCGATCCTGGAAAGAATCTGGGTTAAGTCGGCCATCGTCGTCCATGATAACTGCCCGCACGCATCGTGCTATCCACGCCCTAGTTTTCCGATCGCCGAATCCAATTACCGGTGCAGTTCGAGAAACTTTTCAAATATTTGGCAGTAATTCCACCGCAGACGTCGCATTCGTAATCAGGGCCGGTCGGCCGGTTCCCGCGAACTACCTGCTTTTGACGCACCTAGGAGCGATTTTCAGAGGCATCCGGCTGCTCGATCGGGGGGGTGTTTCGGACATGGCAAGGCTTCGCCGACCTGGTTCGAGCGACGGCCCTGTCTCGACCGTGGATCTAGACGTCGTTGCCGGCACGATACTTACCGCGCCCGAGGGGAAGACATGAAGAAGCTTCTAACGAATCGGCATCGTCCCAGCCGCCTGCGGCATACATTTACGCGGTTGAGAATCGAGCCTCTCGAAGAGCGGCGTCTGCTCACGGTGTTTTCGGTGACCAGTACCGCAGACAGCGGCGCAGGCTCCTTGCGCGATGCCATTACGCAGGCCAACGCCAACCCTGGCACCGACACAATTGACTTCGCCATTGCCGGGTCCGGCGTGCAGACGATCACTCCGCTTACTCAACTCCCCGCAATCACCGATCCGCTCACGATCAACGGAGATTCACAGCCTGGTTACACAGGTACGCCGCTGATCGAGATCGATGGTAGCAAGGCCGGAAACGCCAATGGGCTGCAGATCGTCGTCGGCGACAACACGATCGACGGGCTCGACATCCACAGCTTCGGGTACGACGGCATCGTCATCGCCGAAAACGACACTGAGGGGAACAACATCATTGAAGGCAACTATATCGGCACCGATCCCAGCGGGACGATCGCTGAGGGAAACCAGGCCGGCATTCATTTGCTCTTCTCGCCCGACAACATCATCTCGGGCAACCTGATTTCGGGTAACCGACAGAGCGGCGTCTTCCTGGCCGATCAATTCTGCACCGGCAACCTCATCCAGGGCAACCTGATCGGCACCGACGTCACCGGTCTGCTCGCCTTGGGCAACCAGGTAAACGGCGTAGCCCTGGGCGCGGTGGCCGGCGATACGACCGATGGCTTCGCTTCCGGCAACACGGTCGGCGGCACCACCGCCGCGCTGCGCAATGTCATCTCTGGCAATGGCGACGCCGGAGTCTGGATCGAAGGCGGTTCCGACAACACCGTGGAGGGCAATTACATAGGCGTTGGCGCCGACGGAGAAACAGCAATTGGCAACGGCACGAACGACGCTTCCGCTCCGAGTGAATACAGCACCGACGGCGTCTTCATCAATGGCGGAAGCAACAACCTTATCGGCGGCCTCGTCGACGGATCCGGCAACGTCATCTCCGCCAATATCGGCGATGGCGTTCGCATCGACGCTTTGGACAACATTGGCCAAAGCGCGACTCAAAACTTCGTGCAGGGCAACCGCATCGGGGTCGACAAAGACGGCAACGCCGGAGCCGACCTGGGAAATGCCAACGGAATCTCGCTCCGCAACGACAGCGCAAACTCCGACGTGCTGGTCTCCGATAACTGGATCGGCGCCGATGACGATTCCGACGGAACCGAAGACGGCGTTGTCAAGGGCGCCAATGTCATCTCGGGAAATCGCGGCAACGGATTGGTCGTCGCGGGTGTGGTCGACAACACCACGATCGTCGGCAACTACATCGGCACCGACGCAAGCGGAAACACCGCCGTGAAGAATGAGGGGTATGGCATTTCAGTTCTGTCATTCGCCGGCCAGAATGACGGGCCGAACAACGTTGGCATTGGCGGCGACCTGCCTGGAGCCGGGAATTATATCTCTGGAAATGGCGCTGACGGCATCAACATCGACCAGGCGAACGACGTCAGTATCACTGATAACCTGATCGGCACCAACAAAGAAGGGACCGACGCGCTGAGCAACAATGGCGCCGGGGTGGCAATTTACAGTTCGTCAAACGTGTCTGTCGGTGAGACGGAGCCGGGAAGTAACACAACACTCATATCTCTGGGCAATCTCATTTCGGGCAACATTGAGGACGGAGTCGTAATCGACCAAGGTTCGAGCGACGTGAAGGTGCTCGGCAACGAGATCGGCACCGACAGCATCGGCGTGAACGACCTTTCCAACGGCGGCAACGGCGTTGTCATTTCAAACTCGTCTTCGGTCACTGTCGGCGGCACCGACGAGGCGACTCGAAATGTCATCGCAAACAATGATCAAAACGGCATATTGATCGTGGGCGCGGATGCGCACGACAATCACGTACTGGGAAATTACATTGGATTGGGATCGGACGGATCGACACGTTTGCCAAATAACGCAAATGGCGTGGAGATCAACGATGGGTCCAGCAACTTCATCGGCGGCACCGATGACGGAGACGGGAACCTCATCAGCGGCAATACCAATGCCGGCATTTTGATCCAGGGATCGGATGCCGTCCTGAATGCGGTCTACGACAATGTCATCGGCGTAGATGTGAATGACGACCCCGCTCCCAACGCCATCGGCGTCGAAGTTACCAATCTCGCCTTCGGGAACTACATCGGCGACGGAACCGACGACGACGCTAACGTCATCGGCGACAACACCAGCGCCGGAATCTACCTCGCCGGCAGCTCCGGCGGCACCGTCGTCAGCGACGACCAGATCGGAGTCATCCTTGACCCCGAAGGTCCCGCAACCCCTGCCCCCAACCAGGGCTATGGTATCGAGATCGTCAATTCGTCGCTCAACAACATTGGCAATTTCGGCACCTCGAAGGGAAACTACATCGAGAGCACCGCGGCCGATCCCGCCAGGCAGCTCCTCGGCATCGGCGTTCTGATCAGCGGCGCCGGTTCGACCGGCAACGAACTGCAAGACAACAATATCGGCGCCAACGCGAACGACGGAATCGAAATCACCGACGGCGCATCAGGCAACATCGTCGGCGCCACCGTGGGGGCCGGCGACAATATCATCGATGGCAATGGCAGCTTCGGGATCTCGATCAACGGTCAGGCCCACGACAACCAGATCCTGGCCAACGACATCGGCACCGACGCCGACGGAACTCTGCTGGCAAAACTAGGCAACGCCAGTTACGGCATCGACCTCGACAGCACATCCCACAATACGATCCAGAACAACGACATCGACAACAACCAGGAAGGCGGCCTCTATCTCAGCGGCGCCAACGGGAATTCGATCCTCGGCAACTACGTCATTGCCAACGCAGGCGATGGCATTGACGTCACCTTCAGCTCCGCCAGCAACGTCATTGGCGACCTGGCCGCCGGCGACACCAATGTCATCAACGCCAACCTGGGGACCGGCGTCACGATCGATACCAGTTCTGCCGGAAATCAGGTGGTCGGAAACGACATCGGCGCCGACGCCAACGGAGACTATCAGGAAGACGCGGGCAACGCCCAGCAGGGCGTGCTCATCAGCGACGCCATCAACAACACCATTCAGGACAACTCGATACGCGGCAATTCCGTCGGCGTCCTCATCCAGAATTCAGACAGTAGCGCCAACCGCGTAATCGGTAATACCATCGCCAATAACACCGGCGACGGCGTGCAGCTCACAAGCGGCACGTACGAAAATACGATCGGAGGCACAACGGCGCAGGACGGCAACCTGATCTCGGAGAATGGATCGGTCGGCGTCGAAATCCTCAGCCTGTCGCATACCAACACGATCGCCGGCAATTGGATCGGAACCGACGACAATGGCCAGTTCATCCAGGGCGCCGGCAACGACCTGGCCGGAATTGGCATCGACAACTCCAGCTACAACACCATCCAGCGCAACGTTATCCGCGGTAACGCCACCGGCGTCGGCCTTATCGACAACGCCAGCAATAACACCCTGTTGGCGAACATTATCACCAATAACGCGACAGGCATCACTATCTGGTCCGGCGCGACGAATAATGCCATTGGCGATGTCGATCCAGCAGACGCCAACCTCATCGGCACCGACGACGACGGTCAGTTCAACGCCGCCGACGGTAATACGTACACTGGCATTGATATTTTGGATGCCAGCAATAACACCGTGCAGAATAACGACATCCGCGGCAATGCAAACGGCGTCCTCATCGAAAATGCCGACACGCAGGGAAACGTCGTCTCGGGCAACGACATTACCAATAATGTCGCAGACGGCATCCAGATCACGAATGGCGCGACGATGAATACAGTCGGCGGAGCCACCGCCGCGGATGGTAATCTTATTTCGCTCAACCAAAACGTCGGCGTGGAAATCCTCAGACAGTCCAACAACAACAAAGTCATCGGCAACGATATCGGCACCGACGACGGCCAGTACAACAGCGACGACGGCAACGCTTTGGCCGGCATCGGCATCGACGGATCAAGCAATAATACCATCCAAGACAACACGATCCGCGGCAATCCTGTCGGGGTCGGCATTATCGACAACGCCACGGGAAACACACTAACGGCCAACACCATCACCAACAGTGGCAGCTACGGCGTCAATATTAAGAGCAGCTCGAACAATGCGGTCGGGGGGCCAAACGACGGCGATGGCAATACAATTTTGCTCAATGGCAGCGCCGGCGTCTCGATCACTTCCGGAACCGGCAACGCGATTCTACGCAACAACATCTCCGGCAACGATGGGCTGGGCATCGATCTCGGCGGCGACGGCGTCACGCCCAACGACGACCAGGGCGATCTGGACACCGACACAGGACCCAACAATCTGCAAAACTTCCCGGTCTTGACCATGGCCACCACCGGGGGCAGCCAAATCATCGCCGGATCACTGTCGAGCGCGGCAAATACGACCTACACACTGCAATTCTTCAATCTGGACCAGCCCGATGCCTCGGGCTACGGTCAGGGAGACCGCTATCTAGCAGATGCAATCGTCACGACCAACGCCAGCGGCGTGGCGACATTCGACGTGACTTTGCCCGGCAGTGTGGCCGCCGGCACGTTCATCTCCGCCACTGCCACCGACCCCGCCGGAAACACTTCGGAATTCTCGCAAGCGATCTTGGTGCAGCAGGATACCGACGGCGACGGAATCGGCGACCAGACCGAAGACGATGCGCCCAATGGCGGCGATGCCAACGACGACGGTATACCCGACAGCCAGGAACCCAACGTTGCCTCATTCCAGAGTGCCGTCAGCGGCCAGTACATCACGCTCGCGTCCCCCGCCGGGACGACCTTAAGTAATGTCACCGCGATAGCGAATCCTTCCCCCAACGACGCTCCGGATGCGGCGTTCGACCAGGGCTTCTTCGGGTTCACCGTTAATGGTGTCGCGCCGGGCGGGTCGGTCGACGTGCAAGAGATCCTGCCGGCCGGGAGCACACCGCTCAACTACGAGTACTTTCGCTATGGCCCACTGCCTGGCGACCCAACTCCTCAGTGGTATTACTGGGACTACTTCGGCCAGACCGGCGCCGAGATCAATGGCAACGTCATTACGCTGCATTTCGTCGACGGCCAGATCGGTGATGATGACCAGACGGCCAACGGCACGATTGTCGACTCGGGCGGCCCGGCCTTCCAAGTCCACTTCGACGTCACCAATACCAACGACAGCGGCCCAGGTTCATTGCGTCAAGCGATCCTCGACTCGAATAGTTCCCCAAACAACAACCGGATTGATTTCGATATCCCCGGTGGCGGCGTACACACGATCACGCCGCTGTCGACACTGCCGACCATCACCAACTCCGTAACGATCGACGGCACCACGCAGCCGGGCTACGCCGGCAAACCGCTTATCGAGATCAGCGGCATGGACGCGGCGGGCGGCGGGCTGAACGTCAGTGCGACGAACACCACGATTCGCGGCCTGGTTATCAATCGCTTTACGGGCGGCGGCATTGCGCTAGTCCAAAACGGCTACATACAGCCGTATGGCTTCACGATCGAGGGAAACTACCTCGGCACCGACCCCAGCGGGCTGCTGCCCGAAGGGAATGGCTACGGTATTCTTGTCGACGCCGGAGATGGCATCATTGGCGGCACCACGCCCGATGCCGCCAATGTGATTTCCGGCAATAACGTCGTCGGCATCGTTGTTTCGTCTACCGATTCGCTGGCGATCCAGGGAAACCTGATCGGTGTCGCCGCCGACGGCATCAGTCCGCTTGGCAACGCCCAAGACGGCATCAGGTTGTACGGTGGTGGCAACACGACCGTCGGCGGGCTCGATCCTGGCGACGGGAACGTCATCGCGTACAATTACAACTCGGGCATCGACACCTATTCTGCAGGCGCGTTCCTCTCTAACAGCATCTATGACAATGCCTACGTCGGGATCGATTACCAGGGGGTCTCTGTCCTTAATGACGGCCCCGGCGTCGACCGCAGCCCACAGAACTACCCAGTTCTTTCCTCGGCAATTAGCACGGCGGGCCAAACGACCATTTCCGGATACCTCAACAGCGCGCCGGACACAACGTACCTCATTCAGTTCTTCAGCAACCCGGCTCCCACACCATCCGGCTACGGCCAGGGTCAGACCTATCTGGGCAGCACGACGGTCACGACCGACGATAACGGCCACGCCGATTTCACAGCGATGCTGAGCGTAGCGGTCGCCAACGGGCAGCTCATTACCAGCACCGCCACCAATGTTGCCGGCAACGATACCTCAGGTTTCTCGTTGCGCGTCGCCGTTGGCGACGTGCTGGGCAATGTCTTCGTCGTGAATTCCACCGACGATACCGACGACGGTGCTTATAATCCCGCGCACGTCACCTTGCGCGATGCGATCCTCGCGGCGGACGCGCATCCGGGGCTCGACACGATCCAATTCAACATTCCTGGTGGTGGCGTGCAAACGATCGCTCCGTTGACGCCGCTGCCGGCGATTCTCGATTCGGTCGTTATCGACGGCACGACCCAGCCCGGCTACGCCGGCACGCCGCTCATCCAAATCTCCGGCAACAAGATGGAGCAGAGCGACCTTTCTGGCTCTCCATTTCTGCTCATCGGCCTTTATCTCGCCACGAACGACAGCACCATCAAAGGCCTGGACATCAACCAGTTCTATAAACCATCGAACGCGCTTGCTTATAGTGGCTTCCCCCTCGATGTTTACGGGAATAACAACGTCGTCGAAGGTTGTTTTATCGGCACCGACCCCACCGGCACGGTGGCTAAGACAAATGGTTATGGGGTCTATGTCAGCGGATACGGCAATCGCATCGGGGGCACCACCCCGGCTGAGCGCAACGTCATCTCCGGAAATGACGTCAATGGTTTGACCGTCACAGGCCCTGAGCGCCAGTTCGGCGATACCGGAGCCCCCAACCTTGTCGAAGGCAACTTCATCGGCACCGATGTCACCGGTACCAAAGCACTCGGCAACGGCATCGGCGTGGCATACAACTGCTATGGCGTCAGCCTCATTGGCGACAACATTTTCGGCGGCTCGGCGCCGGGCGCCGGCAACGTTGTTTCCGGGAACTCGGGAAATGCCGTGATGCTCACCACCGCCGAGGGGAGCGTTGTGCAGGGCAACTTCATCGGCACCGACGCCACCGGGACGAAAGAAATCGCCAACAGTGGCGGTATCGGAATTGACCTTTACGATAACGACGTCGAGCCTACCTCCGGCATCACCATCGGCGGGACGCAGCCGGGCGCCGGCAATCTCATCTCTGACAATGCCGTCGGCATCGCGATCGTCGGATCATTGAACGTCGTCCAGGGGAACAAGATCGGCACCGACGTCACAGGAACGCTCGCTTTTGGTAACGGCAACCAGGGGATCGACGTCGAAGGCGATTCCAATCTCATCGGTGGAACCCAACCCGGGGCCGGCAATCTGATCTCCGGCAACTTCGGCGACGGCATCCTCCGTACTGCGTACAACGCTTCCACTTCCGGCGACGTCATCCAGGGGAATCTGATCGGGACGCAGGCTGACGGCGTCAACCCGTTGGGCAATGGCCACGACGGAATCGATATAGGGCTCAGCTCGATCGGAGTTTCCCAGGGCTACGTTATCAGCGACGACCTCATCGGCGGCACCGACAGCGGCGCTGGAAATACCATTGCCTTTAACGCCCGCGACGGTGTCGAAATCTCGTCGGCCCAGGGCCTCGGCATTCTCTCCAACGCAATTTTCTCTAACGGCGTGCTCGGCATCGACCTGAATGGCAATGGCGTCACTCCGAACGACCTAGGCGACGCGGATACCGGTGCTAACAACCTGCAGAATTTCCCCGTGCTAGCCACGGTCGTCACCGACAGCGTGCACACGACCGTCACCGGCTCGTTCAACAGCGCGCCCAATACATTCTATACCCTGCAGTTTTTCGCCAATGCGAACGCAAACAGTTCGGGTTTCGGCGAAGGTCAGACATTACTCGGTACGCGCCAGCTTACGACCGACGCCAACGGCAACTCCACGTTCGTTTTCACGTTCTCCACCGCTGCGCGGGTCGGGCAGTTCATCAGCGCCACAGCGACCGACCCGTCAAACAACACGTCCGAGTTTTCGGCTGACTTACAACTCATCGGCGGTACCGTCGCCCCGAATCAGGCTCCCACGGTCAGCGTCGGCGGCCCGTACACAATCAACGAAGGGGATTCGCTTACGCTCGACGCGACGCATTCCAGCGATCCAGACGGCGACCCGCTCACTTACTCCTGGGACATCAATGGCGACGGCGTCTTCGGCGACGCGACCGGCGCGAACCCGACGCTCTCCTGGGCACAGCTTGGCGCCCTGGGAATCGTCAATGGCCCCAGCACATTCAATGTCGAAGTTCGCGTCAACGACGGCCAGGGGCACGTGGTCACATCGACTGCTACGACGCTCACCGTGGCCAACGTGGCGCCGGTCGTCAGCGCCGGCGACGACCAATACGTCAACGAAGAAGACCTGGTCACCTTGACTGGCTCTTTCACCGATCCCGGCACTCTCGACACCCACACCCTCAACTGGCATGTGGATGCCGACAACGGCCAAGTGATCGCCGACGGCAGCGGTTCCACTTTCAGCTTCACCCCCGACGATAACGGCACATACACGGTTACGTTCACGGTGACCGATAGCGACGGCGGCGTCGGCACGGCTGTCGTGCACGTCTATGCGTCCGATGTTCCCCCCGTCGCTACGATCCTTGGCGTTCCGGCCCAAGGCACGGTCGGTGTGCAGATCAACCTTTCGGCTACAGCCACTGACATCTCGCCTATCGATACCGCCGCGGGTTTCCTATATGCCTGGCAAGCCTATAACGAGGACAACGACAACGACTATTTCGTTAGTTACTCCTCGGACTTCACCTTCACGCCTACCGATCCGGGCACGTACGACATCTACCTGGGTGCAGAGGACAAGGACGGCGGGTACGGTTACGCCCAGGCGAGCGTAATCGTCGTCAACAACACTGGCGGCGGCACCGCGCCGGTTGTCACGCTCGCCCCCAACGCCACGATCAATGAGGGGGACACCTACACTTCGAGCGGTTCCTTCGTCGATCCCGATGTTGGAGACTCGTGGACCGCCACCGTCAACTATGGCGATGGCACGGGCGATCAGCCACTCAGCCTGAATGCCGACCAGACGTTCAAT
>DASXEJ010000054.1 GCA_036490175.1 Pirellulales bacterium
ATGCTGACCTTCTGAGCTTGACCTTTTGGCGAGCGCTGTCGGACGGGCCATTCACGACATGGTGCCGCTTGATTGCATCTCCATAGTCGGGCCGCCCAGTGTGGTTTCGTTCAACCGGCTGTATCCGAAGTGCCGGTCCTCGGGCCAATTACCATTGCTCGCAACGCAACGCCGGCATCGCCTGAGACCGTCTGCGGCAGGGGCACTTCGGATACAGCCCTCTGCGTTAGGTACAACGATTAACAGGTTGTCGATCGTCCTTCATGTACCTTAGCGCAAACCGGTCCCCGATGTTACATCACCTGCGACTATCGCGGCTACGTCGGCCAGAATAACGCTAATAAAACGACACGACCGATCCGCCGGGAAGGCGGCCGCTGGGCTGCGGGCCGCGCTGCTCCATGCCGAACCACCAGCGCTGCTGTGGACGACGCGTGCGCAAGTAGAGCATTTGCGAGAGACTTGGATTGCGGGCCGCACGTTCCCCTGGGAATTCGGTCCAGCCCGACAGCACCTGATGCCAGGCTTTGGGCCAGGCGCTGCTTTTCAGATGAATGGGATCCCAGCCGTACCAAGCGCGCTCTTGCTCGACGAGCGTGACGCCGCGCCTGTCGGCGACTTCGATCAGCCGCCGATCGAGTTCTCGCGCACGCTCGGCGATTACTTGAAACGGCGCCGTTCCCAGTGGGAACATGGCGCGACGCAGCAAGCGAAATTTCCATTCTGGCAAATTATCGATATTGGCAATCGGCAGACGCGTCATTACGACGCGCGCTTCATGCTGCGCAAGCAAGTCCAGGCAGCCGCTGACCCAGCTGACTATCTGCTCGACCGGCTGCTCGTAGAGCAAGTCATTGCCGATGTCGGTAATCAATGCGGCCGTGGGCACCGGGTCCCGCTGGGCGAGCGCAGGCCACAGGTCGCCTTTGAGAATGCTGGGCAACGAGCGTCCCAACACCGTGCTGCGCGTGCCGTACGAGCGACCGTGCCCCAGCGCGGCAAAGATCTCGAGCGGCGAACCCCAGATTCGCTGACAGGCGTCGACAACGGTGGCAATGCCGCGCGTCAGGTTGCTGGCGCCCAACAGGATCACACGCCGCTGCGGCGTCGCGGCCACGACGCTCGATTGCGATTGGTCTACCATCCGCGACCGCCAAAACCTCCGCCCGACACCTGTTGCAACATCTGATAACTTTGATACGCCATATAGGCAAAAAAGATCGCCGCGAAGACTTCTTCCCAGCGTAAAAAGCAAAACGCGGCCATCCCGACCGCAGCGACTACCGACAATATCAACGACAGCCGCAGCCCGTCGGCCGGATAGACCTTGGCTGCCACGGCGCGGGCCACTTGCCCACCATCAAGCGGAATGATCGGCAGCAAATTCACCAGTCCCCAGAAGATATTGATGAACTGCATATACTGCAGCAGTCGATTCACGTTGTTGGCATTGAAGGGCTCCCATTCGACGAAGATCGGCACGCTCGATACCAGATCGAAATGCAGGTGCGGGGCACGCCCCCCCAGTGCCAGGCCCAGGAAGATCACAGCCGCGAAGGCGAATCCCGCTACCGGGCCGGCCAACGAAATGACCACGTCCGCCAGCCAGGTTTCGCGCGATCTGCCGCGCCCACCCCAGCGACCGCTAGTGGGAATCGCCAGGCCACCGAAGCTGTGCAGGACCACGTGCGCGTTCATGCCGTAGTAGCGAAAGGCGGCCACGTGTCCCAGTTCGTGTACCAGAATGCAGGCAAACTCGGCCACCGTCCACAGCAACACCCGGGCTGGGTCGCCGTCTGCGCCTGCCCCAAGCAGCAAGGTCATCAACCAAAACGTCCAATGCACGCGCACCGGCACGTCCCCCACGTTGAAGTGAAGGTCGTACGGCGATGGCGGCGGTTCCACAAAGAACATGGCAAACTTCCCTTAGCGGCGCGATTCTATGGTGGCAGCAAGCTTCGATCGTCGCTGCCGCGCGCTTCGGTCATAGCATACTACCGCTGCGATTTCGGCGCAAGGCTTGCCAGGTGCTGAATGCTGGACTGGTAGAGGTCGCTCGCTATGGATTCTGCGGCGGCAATTCGATTACTGCCGCCAACCTCCGCTGCTGGCGACGACCATGCCAGGCCGGAAATGGGGGCGCGGGACCGAAACGACGCGCTCGTCCAGCTCGCGCAGGATGTAGCCGGCCGCTTGACGCGAAGCGCCGCCATGTCCAACGCGGGCCTTTAACTCCGCGAGCGCCGCCACGCGCTCGCTGCGCAATTCCGAGTCTGTCAGCCACTGGACGATATGGGTGGCAATCTGCAGCGAACGGTCGTGGTAGGTGAGATATTCGGGAAACAGCGCCCGGTCGGCATCCGGCTTGTGCGGATCGTAAGGCGAAAGATCCGGCCCGAACGACCGATCGTCCGCCAGCAGGTTCACCAACGTGATGTATTTCACGCGGCGGAAGAATCCTTGCACGAAATACGCGACACGGCTGATCGTGTACAAAATCACGGTGGGCTTGGTTTGATAGAGCAATTCCAGCGACACCGAGCCGGATACTGCCATGCAACACTCGGCCAGGTGAATCAGCTCGGGCGTGCGGCCCAAGTGAACTTCGATGGGCAGGCCGCTGGCCGCGGCCCATTGTTGCGCGAACTCGGCCTGCTGCGGCTTGAAGCTAGCCACCGCGAAACGCACGTCAGGAAGACTCTTGTGAATGATCGCGGCCGCCCGCAAAAACCAGCGCAGGTTCTGCTCTACTTCCTGAGTTCGCGAGCCGGGGAGTATCGTCACCAGGCGTCCTGGTTTGGCGCGCTCGCGCGCGAGAAACGTCTCGTCCAGTTTCTGGCGGCGCACCTCGTCGAAGTACGCGTGGCCCACGAATGTCGCATTGCAGCCGCGCTCGCGAAACCAGGATTCTTCAAACGGTAAGCTGCATAGCACGTGGTCGACGAAGCGGCGCATCTTTTTCACGCGCCAACTGCCCCAGGCCCAGATCTGGGGGGGCGTGTAATAGAATACCGGAATGCCGTGCGCCTTGGCGCGTCCGGCAATCCACCAGTTGAAGCCCGGATAGTCGATCAGCACCACGGCGTCAGGGCGGTGATGGCGAAAATATCGGTCCGCCCGGCTCGCCAGGTGCAAAAACTTGTGCAGGTTCAAGAGCACGCGCAGAAACCACATCACGGCGAGCGCGGTCAGATCCTCGTGCAGGTCGCAGCCGGCCTGGGCCATCAGCGGCCCGCCATAGCCAACGAATTCGATATCGGGGCGCTGCGCGTGGAGGGCGCGCATCAGGTTGGCGCCGTGCAGGTCGCCGCTCGGCTCGCCCACGGATAAGAAAATCTTCATAGTTGCCGTCGCAGGCTAAAGCGCGGACGCATCCGCGCGGGTTTCCAGGGCACATTGGGAGTAGTGGATTTCCCAATCCATCAGGGCGGCCAAGTATGCCAGATGGCATTCTGCCCAGAAAGGGCATTTGGCCGATCCCGCGCCACGCATCTGCGGCCGATACCCTGCCGTCCGCTCATCGCGTGCTAGCACTATGCCCTTCGATGGTTGGGCCCACCTGTAACGTCAAAGCCTGACGCGCCGACGGAGCGGATTAATCGCCGCGGGGGATGCGGGCCGATAGCACCTTCAGGCTTGCCGTCATGGCAATGCTGTCAATGCACCCCTCGGACGTCGTATGAAACCGCTGGTCGCAAAATTGGTGCGCGTGGGTGTGATCTACGCCACGACAGGGATTCTCGGCTTGGGCGTTTTGGCATGGATGAGCTATCGCGCTCGTCGGAGCCGGGCGGAATTGCCAGCCGCAGGCGACGAAGAAGAATTCCAAACCCTGTCGGCCGCCTGACGCTGCTTGGGCTTCTGACCGCGCAACGGCACTAATAAAAACGCGGAGCGCCCCCGCAGGAGCGCTCCGCCGATTGACAACAACCCGATCGAGCTGTTCGTCGGTCAGCTCGCAACGCTGCAGCTGCCCGCCGCCTCGGTGCAGCATGCTGGGCAGCACGACGCACATGCTTCGCCGCAGCAAGCGGCGCAGCTGGTGCCGCAGCAGTCAGCTGCACAACCGCTTGAGCAGCATGACGGAGCGCTTGCTCGAGTAACCAACGCGGTTTGCGTCGCTACAGCGCAGCAACTGGCTGCGCCCCGACGTGTCTCGCGAGGCGCCTGGGTAGTGCGGTGGGCCGCGCAGCAAGCTGCGCCGCCATCTTCGCAACAGGAGCTACCCTCGAAGCAACAGGACGGCGAGGTACTCTCGTTCGCCGCAGTGGCAGCCACGCCGAAACGACCAACCAGCACGACGGCGGCCGCAGCCACCAGCGCGCACGCAAATACGAACATGGAAGTACGCATGGGAAAATCTTTCCTGAGTAATGGGGAACAAATCGCAAAACACGCTCTAGCGCGGTGCGAGAATTAGTTCCGCCAAACACACAGGAGCACCCGCAGTGGCGGGTCGGATTCATGCGACCGGCCGCAGCCCTCGAGCGCGACAGATCGCTCGCCGGCATCCGGTAGTAAGAAGTCGTCGAGGAAGGCCGCGAACAGCGTGCTCGACGATTCGTCGACCTCGTGACGCGGCGATTCGGATTTCGCTAGCGGTTCGTTCGCACGGCAGCATTCACCGCACGGCGCCCTTGGCGCCGGCGCGGATGCCGGTGCCGTTCGATGATTCGCACAGCAATCCAAGAGCTTCTGTGGATTCGCAACGACCTGTGGCGCGCCGCCCACCGCACAACATCCCGCGCAACTGCCCCACGCCAGGGGGCCGGCCGAAACCGCAACTGCGGCGGACGTGACCAGCATCAAACCCAAGTGTAGCGCAGACCGTCGCATATCAGGTTCTACGAACGCCGTAAGAACTGGTTCAAAAGAAAGCTGGTGGGGACGCCCCAGAGGAGCGCCCCCACCGAAATGCAATCGAATTGCGATACTTCGGCAGACTGAGACTACTTGCTCAGCTGCGGCAGCTTAGCCGTGAACTTGGACGGATCCTTCTCGAAGGCAGCCGGGCAGTTCTTGCAGCAGAAGTAGACCTTCTTGCCTTGGTAATCGACCGATTGGGCCGGGTCGATGGCCTTGTCGCTGACCGGGCACTTGGTCTGCGCCGTGACGGCTGCCAGAACCTTGTCACCGCCCAGAGCCTTGGCCACCTTGTCGTCGGCCTTCTCGACCGCGCCCTTGCAGTTGCCACAGCAGAAGCTGACCTTCACGCCGTCGATCTCGGTCGACTGGTCGGGATTGCAGGCCTTGCCGCTGAGGGGGCATGCGACTTGGGCCAGTTGACCCGTGCCCAACATCTGCAACGTCGCCTTGGCGGCGAACTTCTTCGGGTCGGCCTTAAAGGCGGCCGGACATTTGTCGCAGCAGAATTGGACCTTGCCACCCTCGAAGGCAACCGTCGAGGTTTCCTTGGCGGGCTGGCCCGACACGGGGCACTTGGCCTGGTACTTGGCATCGGCAGCAATCAAGGCCTGACTAAGCAGTAGGGCCGAGCCGATCGCGGCGGCGAGCAGAATACGTGTCTTCATAACTTGTTTTCCTTTACTCAAAGGGACGTTGAAACTGTCTTGACGATAGAAACTGTTAGATGTCGTAGGCCTTTTGACATCGCGCTGCGAACGTTGTCATTCAACGCTCGCATCAGAGGATGACAACTTCGGCAATACAATGCCGTCGAGCGGACGGCGCCGTTGGGCTGCTGCGCGCCAGGCCTGATAAAAACGGCTGGCCAAGGGGCCAGTGCCGTCAGCAGCGCGCAGCGCCACTATCGAAGAGAACCGATCAGATCTGCCAGGTGCAAAAGCGAACTCGCACCGGGGGCAAGCCACTATCCGCAGCCGCGTTAGCGATGCAAGGCGAGAGGGATTCTACCGGTGGCAGCGTGGATCGGATCGCTGCGTCCTGCCCGGCGACCAAAGCCTGCTTGACCAAGTTCTCGTTGTCGTTCGGTAACGTCGCAGGCGTGGCAGGCGCTTCGGTCCCCTTCTGGCAGCAGCACTTGGGCTTTGCAACAGCCGCCGACTTGGCACAGCAGGCCGGCTTCGGTTGGCAACAGGCACGCACCGGCTCGACGCGCTGCTGGCAACAGCCGCAACATTTCTTCGCGACCGTCGGAGCTAGAGTTGCGCCTTGGCAGGCGACGGTGCCGACGGGCACAACGCTGGCCAGCAGCACCAGAGGTGCCAGCAGGCAGGCGATCCAGCGGTTGCGGACGCGTCGTCGCATGCGGAGTTCCCAGAAACGGAAGAGGCCACGCGCCCCAATTGTCGAGGGGTTTCAAGCACAAGTCAAGCTCGGGCCCGCGGATCAAACAGAAGTTATTGGCCTCGAACTAATATCTTACGGTAGCATTGGTTACATTGCAGGAAAGAATCGCCATCGCCAGGTCTTGTCGGCAACGCTGGCGGCCGACGCTTGCGGGTAATCGAGTTCGAGGTTCGTCGCTCTGCAAATCGCTCGGGTCACGAGTGGATCACGCTTCGCTCTCCCACCGCGTTTGCCACGCATCGTGTTGACTGTTCCTTTGGCGCCGAAGCGGTGACCGGGCGTCGTCACATCCTTTACACCGTGAGAGTGGTCAGCCGTTGGTCGCTATTATCGAACGTCGCCCCCGGCGAGCTATGATAAATCCTGGTTACGAATCCGAGATTGTCCGCAAAACACTTCCGCCGTCACGAGTACGTCGCATGTCTCGAGTCTACGCGCTACGGATAATGGCTTGTTGGCTGCTGGCTAACCTTCCGAGCGGCCAACCCATGTCAAGCGCGCACGCCGCGGAGCCAGCAACCGACGCTGTGCAGCGAACGGCAATCGCCGACGCGCCCCACGTCGCGGCCACGCGCGGCTACCAGTTGTTGCGTAGCAAAGCCTATTTGCCGGCTGAGTTTCCCGAGTCGGCGTTCGAGAATATCTGGCGCACCTGGCCCGCAGGGCTGAAAGCGATCGCCAAGAAAGCCAGCGCCGACGAACGCCGCCACATGGAACTCGCGCGCTACGGGCTCGTGCCTGCGCCCGAGGCCCCGAACGGCATTCCCATGGCCTACGTTGCCGATGGCAAAGGGGGCTGGTCCCTGACGTGTCTCTCCTGTCACGGCGGAAAAGTTGCCGGTCGGTCGATGCCAGGCCTGGGGAACTCGCATTTCGCCTTCAAGACACTTACGCACGAAGTGATTCGTTCCTGGATGTTGGACAAAGGCAAGCCCGAGCCCTGGCAGTTGAGCCGCTTGACCGCGTACCTTGGGCAGAGCAACGGCACGATCGACGCCCAGGTCTTCAGCATTCAGCTGACGGCCCTACGCGACGATGAAATGAACGTTCGCTTTGACGCGCCGATGCCTCCCTACACACATCACGATCTCGACGCGCCGCCGCTGTGGAACGTAAAGAGAAAGCAGCGGCTCTACATCGACGGGTTTGCCGAGAAGACACCGCGAACAATCATGCAATTCTCGCTTTACCCGGCCAATGACAGCGCGACGATAAAAGGTTGGGAAGAAGACTTCCGCGACATACTGGCCTGGATCGAATCGCTCGAAGCACCGAAGTACCCCTATGCGATCGACCACGATCTTGCGGCACGCGGCGAGCCGATCTTTCGTCGCACCTGCGCCGAATGCCACGGCACGTACGGCGCCGGCGGCAAGTATCCTGAAAAGATGGTGCCCCTGGACGTCGTCAACACCGATCCGCTCCGGCTCTCGGGCATGCCGCCGGAACACCGGCGCCGCTTTTCGAGTGGCTGGCTCGGCGAAGGAGGAAAGCGCACGGCGATTGTCGAGCCCACGGGCTACATCGCCCCGCCGCTCGATGGGATCTGGGCCTCGGCCCCCTACTTGCACAATGGCTCAGTGCCGACATTATGGCATCTGTTCCATGTCGACGCGCGGCCCGTGGTTTGGCTGCGTAGCGAAGACGGCTACGATCAGGCTCGTGTCGGGCTGGAAGTGACGACCTTTGCCGATCTGCCTGGAGCGGCCGCGGGGGACGCTGTGGAACGGCGCCGCTACTACGATACCCGCTTGTCGAGCAAAAGCGCCGCCGGACACGAATTTCCCGAAGAGCTTGCGGACGCTGACAAGCTGGCGGTCATCGAGTATTTGAAAACACTCTGAACGAGCCAAGAACACGATAGAACGGGCATCGTAATGCCTGACATTTTGCAACGCAGTCCGTCTCTATTGATGACGGCCGACCAACCTTGAGGTGCTGCCTTGAAATTTGCTCGCTTGTTTCTGATCGTATGTGCCGCGTGCCTGTCGCTGAGTGCGGCATACGCTGTGGCGGAAGCCCCTGCATCGGTTCCCTTCACGACGGTCGAAGATGTGGTCTACGGCCACAAGGATGGCCTGGCCCTGACGATGGACGTGTTCACGCCAAAAGAGAATGCCAAGGGGATCGGCATTGTGTTGGTCTCCAGCGGCGGTTGGAAATCGCACAAGTCTAACGTGCTGGCCGACGAAGAACCGCGGCGCAAAACCGAGCATTGGATCCAAGGTTTGCTGGGGGGCGGCTACACGCTGTTCATTGCGCGCCACGGCAGCGGACCGCGCTACTTCGTCCCCGAAATGGTCGAAGACATTCGCCGGGCCGTGCGGTTTGCTCGCCTGCATGCCGCCGATTACCACGTCGATCCAGACCACCTGGGCATCACCAGCGGTTCCTCCGGCGGACACTTGGCGCTGATGGTCGGACTAACCGGTGACGACGGGAATCCCGATTCCAAAGACATCGTCGAACGGCAAAGCAGCCGCGTGCAGGCGATCGTGGCCTGGTTCCCCCCCACAGACATGATCAACTGGGGATCGGCCAACGGCTACACGACGATCGAAAAGCTGCGGCCGGGCTTCTTCAAAGGGCTGTTCGGCGAAGTAACCGATGTCGAAGCGCAGTTGCGATCGATTTCGCCCATCTACCATCTCAATCCGGGCGATCCGCCCGTGCTACTGGTACACGGTGACAAGGATAAAACCGTTCCCTTGCAGCAATCGGAAATCTTCAAGGCGAAGTGCGAGGAAATTGGCGTGCCCGTGGAACTGATCGTGCAACCAGGGGGCGGCCACACCTGGTGGCCCGGCATCCTGACTCAGTATGGGGCGGTGACCGCCTGGTTCGATCGATATCTGAAGAAGTAAGTCGCGTAATACCATGGCCACGCCGCGCAATCATCGCCGGGCGCGCAGGGCGCCGTCGTCGCCCGACGCCGTTCCGCGCGGCGTGGGCCCCGTCATTGCCGCGATCGGTTTTCTGCTTGTCTACGCGCTGATTTTTTTTCTGGCGCCGATTCCTGAGCTTAAAGATCAAGAGCATCCTGCCGGCCTGTCGCGTGGCGCCCTGCTGACGAAAGAGCTCTTGCTGTTCGACGACGTCGTACTGGGCGCTCGCGATTCCGAGGGAGTCCGCGTATCCGGCGGTTGGTTCGGCGTGCCGGCGGAATTTGCCATGGGCGATCGCTTGCGGGTGCTCTTGCCTGCACTCGCCATGCTCGCGGTTTGCGGACTGGCCGGTTGGCTGCTGCTGAACCTGGCACGTATCGATCGTGGGATAACCTCCCTGGAGACGATTTTCTTTTCCTGCTGCGTCGGGTGTAGCGCCCTGTCGCTCTATACGTTCGGCGTGGGATTGGCGGGCGGCTTGCACGCGCGGTGGCTGTTTCTCGCGCCGGCGGCGGTCATAGTTCTGCTCGGCCTGTACCGACTGCGGCGCGTTTTCGGTAGTGCAACGACGGCCCGAGATCCAGACCTGTCGTCGGGCGAGTCGGCAGGCGAGCAGCAGGCGGTCAATCACTGGCTATGGTGGGGCGTGCCCTTTGTCGCCGCCATCATGCTGGGCGGCACGCTGACACCGATCGAGTTCGACGTCCTCGAATATCACCTGCAAGCGCCAAAGGAATTTTACCAGCAGGGCGCGATCGGCTTCTTGCCGCATAATGTGTATGCCAACATGCCGCTGGGCAGCGAAATGTTGAGCCTGGCGGCCATAAGCGCCGTGGGGGATTGGTGGTTCGGTGCGCTCGTGGGGAAGGCTCTCATCGCATTGGCCGCGCCGCTCACGGCGCTGGGTCTGTTGGCCGCTGGCCGGCGATTTATCGATCCGACGTGCGGCGTTGTTGCGGCGCTAACCTATATTTCCATCCCCTGGATAACGCGCGTCTCGGCCCTAGGACTCGTCGAGGGTGTGTCCGCGCTTTATTTATGGGGTACGGTCTATGCGATGTTGCTGTGGTTGCGCCGGCAGATGGCCGAGCGTATGTCGCTCGTGGCGCTGGCCGGATTTCTGGCCGGCTCGGCTGCAGCGTGCAAATATCCGAACGTCGTATTCGTTTTGGTCCCCGCCACGCTCGTGGTTGCCTTGCGCAGTTGGATCGTCGCGGCCAGGCAAGAGCCGACCAGAAGATGGTCGGCCCGGTTCCTGTCGCCGGCATGTTTTTTGATCGCCGCGTTCGTCGCCTGCGGTCCGTGGTTTGCCAAGAACTGGCTCCTGACCGGTAATCCGACATATCCGCTAGCCTATAAGATCTTCGACGGTCGCACGCGCACCGACGAACTCGATGCACAATGGAATCGGGTCCACCGCCCCCCCGGCTTTGCACCGTGGCGAGTGTTCGATTCGGCAGCCAACATCGCCTGGCGAAGTTCCTGGCTGAGCCCCTTGGTGCTGCCCCTGGCGATTTTAGGAGTGTTGGGCACCTGTCATCGGCGGCTAGCGATTGGGCTGTGCCTGTACGCGACGTTTGTTTTTGCCACCTGGTGGTTGTTTACGCATCGCCTGGATCGCTTCTGGGTACCCATCTATCCAGTGCTGGCATTACTGGCAGGCTGCAGTGCGGCGCGCGTCGCAACACTTGGCTGGCACGTGCCACTAAAGATTTTTCTGGCGGCCGGCCTGGCGGTGAACTTGCTGGTGATCGTGGCTGGTGGCGGAGGGGACAACGCCTACTTTGTCAGCTTGGAGCGTTTGCAAAAGGATACGGACCGCATCCACGATTGGCATCAATATCTCAACGATCACCTATCGCGGGACGATGTCGTGCTGGCGGTCGCCGACGCCGTGGTCTTCGATCTTAAGATGCCCGTCCTCTACTCCACGGTCTTCGACCAGGATCTGCTAGAGGAGCTTACGCGGGGCCGCACCGCCGAAGAACGTCGTCAAGCGCTTGCCGAATTGGGCGTGCGTTATGTCGTCGTTGATTGGAGCGAGATTGCACGCTACCGCTCGCCGGGCAACTATGGATTCACCGACTTTATCACGCCCGCGCTATTCGAAGAGTTGGTGAGCCAGCAGGTTCTCGATCCGCCGCTGCGGCCGGGGAAACTGGCCCAGACTGCGCCCGGATATGACATCTATCCAGTACAGGCTGCTAGCACTGCTAGTGAGAGTTCGGCACGCCCCCATTCACCCGAACGCGCGCCTCACTGATATTGTCCGCAGCTTCTCGGTGGCGTAGACTGCCCCCTCAGCCGATTAGGCGGCCCTGGCGGGTCATGGATGCATCGCCCGTAGTTGAGAGTAGCACCGAATGGAATCGAGCGCTAAGGTTCGCAATGTGTCCCGGGAAGGGACGGGCAGTCAGCGTGCTCCCGATTTTTACGATTCGAGCCCGGACTCGAATGGTTGCGCCATGGATGTGCGCCAAGCGATGGCGCGCACCCAGCAGTGGCTGCTCGAACAGCAGCAAGCTGACGGCCATTGGGTCGCTGAACTCGAAGGCGACACAATCCTCGAGAGCGAATACATCCTCCTGCTGGCGTACTTGGGGCGCCATCAGTCGACGGTCGCGCGCAAGGCGGCAAAGTATATCTTGGGGCGGCAGATGCCCTCGGGCGGATGGTCGCTTTTTCCTGGCGGGCGCATGGATATCAGCGTTAGCGTGAAGGCCTACTTTGCGCTAAAGTTGACCGGCCACGATACTTCGTCGGACCACATGCAGCGTGCGCGCAGCGCGATTCGCGCTGCGGGGGGCGCCGATGCCGTCAATAGTTTTACCCGCTTCTACCTGGCGCTATTGGGACAGATTCCCTACGACGCTTGCCCGTTCGTGCCACCCGAAGTCGTGCTGTTGCCGCGCTGGTTCCCGATCAATCTGTATTCGGTAAGCGCCTGGACACGGACGATTCTGGTGCCGCTGTCGATCATGTCGGCCTGCCAGCCCACGGCTACGCTCGATCCGCAGCTATCGATACGCGACTTGTTTCTCAGAGAACCGCAGGATTGGCCGCCGCTGCGCTGCCCCGGGCTCAAAGGAGGCACCGGCCCGCTAAGCTGGGACCGGTTCTTCCGCGTCGTGGATTCGGCGCTGCACTTCTGCCAGCGGTGGAAGCTGCACCCCTCGCGGCGTCGCGCGCTCGAAGAGGCCAAGCGTTGGATGATCGAACGCTTTGCAGGGAGCGACGGTCTGGGGGCGATTTATCCGCCCATGGTATGGAGCATTGTCGCCTTGCGATCGCTCGGCTACAGCGACGATTCGCCGGAACTGAAATATTGCTACGAGCGCTTGGATGGATTGCTGATCGAAGAAGACGATACGATCCGTTTGCAGCCCTGCAAGTCGCCCGTGTGGGATACCGCCATTACGTTGCGTGCCGTGACCGCGAGCGGACTGCCGGCGCGTCACGAAGCCGTGGAAAGTGCGACGCGCTGGTTATTGGATCGGCAGATCGAGCGCAAAGGAGACTGGGCCGAAACGACCAATGCCGAACCGGGCGGCTGGTGCTTCGAGTACGATAACGAGTTCTATCCGGACCTCGACGATACGTCGATGGTTTTGATGGCGCTGAATGATCAGTTTGCCACCCGGCCCGCGCGCAGTCCGTCCGGGCTGAAGGTCTTTGCCGGTCAGCAGGGTTCGCCCGCCGGCAGTTCCGAAATCCTGGAACGCACGGCGCGAGCTATCTACCGCGGCGAGCAATGGGTTTTGGCGATGCAGAATCGCGACGGGGGTTGGGGCGCATTCGATCGCAACAACGACCGCCGCTTCCTTTGTTATGTCCCTTTCTCAGATCACAACGCCGCGATCGATCCCAGCACGCCCGACCTCGCGGCTCGCGTGCTGGAGGCGCTCGGTCAATTAGGGCACCGCCAAGGGCAGCCGGCCGTGGATCGCGCGATCGCTTATCTGCGCAGCACACAAGAGCCCGACGGCAGCTGGTTTGGTCGTTGGGGCGTGAACTACGTCTATGGCACGTGGCAGGTGTTGACGGGCTTGACGGCTGTGGGAGTCACCGCGGACGATCCGGCAATCGCCGCCGGTGCCCAGTGGCTGCTGAAGTATCAACAGGCCTGCGGCGGCTGGGGAGAATCTCCCGAAAGCTACGCCGATCCTGGTCTGTGTGGGCAAGGTCCGGTCACCGCCTCGCAAACGGCCTGGGCCGTGATGGGCCTGGTCGCGGCCGGACTGCAAGATGATCCGGCTACGCTGCGCGGCGTGCGTTATCTCATCGATGCCCAGCGCGAAAATGGTCGTTGGGACGAACCGGAATTCACCGGCACGGGCTTTCCGCGCGTGTTCTACTTGCGCTATCACTGGTATCCGATTTATTTCCCGCTAATGGCTCTGGCGCAATGGGCGGCCACGGCCAACGTGTCGCTTGGCGACGGCTCGTCATTGGACAATGGTGCCTCACTAGATACATCCGCCGTGGCGTAGGACGCGTCGCCGCAACGAAACAGATTTTCCTTCCGACCCAAGGTGCAACATGCGGTTCCCGCTGTCTCTGACACGCACGATGGCAACGTACTTGCTGCGAAAGAAAATGTCCGGCGAGGAGAAATTCCCGCTGGTCCTGATGCTCGAACCGTTGCACGCCTGCAACCTCACTTGCACGGGCTGCGGTCGCATTCGCGAGTATGTCAGCACAATCCGCGACAAACTGACGGTCGACGAATGCCTGGCCAGCGTCGACGAATGCGGCGCGCCGGTTGTCAGCATTTGCGGCGGCGAGCCGATGATCTATCCCGCCATCGAAGAACTGGTGGCCAAGATCCTCGAGCGCAAGAAGCACATTTACCTCTGTACGAACGGCATGTTCATCCGCAAGAAGATCGCCGGCTTCAAGCCCTCGTCGCGATTCTTCTGGAACGTACACCTGGATGGCATGGAAGAGAGTCACGATCTGGCTGTCGAACGCAAAGGCGTGTTCGACGAAGCCATCGATGGGATCAAGGCCGCCAAAGAAGCCGGATTCCTCGTTTGCACGAATACGACCGTCTACAAAGAAACCAACATGCACGAAATTTCGGTGCTGTTGGCGTATCTCACCGAGCTCGGCGTCGACGGCTTCATGATGTCGCCCGCCTATGGCTACGACGCCGTGCAGCGCACGAATCCCGACGGCGCGCAGCAGATTTTCATGACCCGCGAGGACGTGCATGCGAAGTTCCGCGAGGCTAAACAGCTGCTGCGGCGCTTCAAGCTCAACACGTCCCCCATCTACCTGGAATTTCTGCGGGGCGAGCGCGAATTGAAATGTGCAGCCTGGGCCAATCCCACCCGCAATATCCGCGGCTGGAAGGGTCCCTGCTACCTGATCACCGACACCCATCACAAGACCTACGACGACCTGGTCCAACTCACGGATTGGGATAAGCTCGGCCGCGGCAACGATCCGCGCTGCGAGCAGTGCATGGTCCATTGTGGATTCGAGCCGGCCGCGGTCTTGGGCGTCAACAAACGCTTGGGTGATACGCTGAAGATGGCCCTCTGGCAACTCACTTAGCCTCGGCCGCCACGCCCAGGCAAGTTATGGTACGATTTTGGGACTGGGCCCTTGGGCAACTTTTGCCAGGGCCTTCCGCGGAGTCGTACTGTGAATCTGGCCTGGGTCCTCAAACGCATTCTCACGCAGCAAGCCCAGGCGAACCTGCGCGGCAAGGTTGCGCAAACCGTGCAGGAAGGTCTCGCCGGCGCCGCCGCGGGTAATACCGCAGCCAGTCCGGCCAGCGCGGATTGCGACGTTGGCCTGATATTCGCCCTGGCGGCAGAATCGGGCGGCATCGAGGACTTGCTATCTGGCACCGTCACCACCAAAGGGGATGGCTTTGTCGCCCGCAACGGAGTGCTCGACGGTCGACGTGTCGTCGTCGTACAAGCCGGAGCCGGCCGGCTGGCCGCGGTACGCGGAACGCAAGCGCTGATTCGGGGGCATCGCCCAGACTGGGTCATCTCGGCCGGATTCGCCGGCGGGCTGCGCTCCGATTTGCGCCGCGGCGATATCGTGATGGTCAACGAGATACTCGACATCTCGGGCCGACTATTGTCGATCGATATTCAGGTCCCGTCGGCACCAGGAGTTCACGTAGGCCGGCTGTTGACGGTCGACAAGATCATTCGCGATCCGGTCGAAAAGGCGGAGCTAGGCAAGACGCATGCGGCGCTGGCCGTCGATATGGAATCCTGGGCCGTCGGTGAAGTATGCCGGCAAGACAAGGTTCGCTTCCTGGCCATTCGCGTGATCAGCGACACGGTTGAAGACGCCCTGCCCGAGGACCTCGATCGGGTCATCATGCAGCGCACGACGGCAGGACGTTTGGGGGCCGCTGCCGGCACGCTGTTTCGCCGCCCTGCGAGCATCAAGGACTTGCTGCGGCTAAAGGAAGATGCTTTGGTCGCCTCGGATCGATTGGCCAAGTTCCTCAGCGGCACGATACCGCAACTTGTGCCCAAGCGCACTGTAGACGGCTGACGATCCGCACCCGCAATGGGGCGGCGGGGTGGCACGCTAGAGCGTCCCGCTCAGCTCGTGGGAAACTTCGCTTCGTAGCGCAAGTTCTCGATGAAGTGGCGCGCCTTCTCGTAGTCGTTGGCGTTGTATTCGTCGATGTTCACCTTCAACGACTGCATTAACTTTTCCGTGGCTTTGTTGATGTCGCGATAGCTCTCTGCGCCAATGAAGCCCGACGACGTGGCCCGCGCCTTGTAGAGATTGTCTAGCTCGTCAGTGATGTCGATGTACTTGGCATCCTGCAGTATGATGGGCCAATTGACGCGACCGGTATGTGGATCGAGCTGCTCGGCGTCCATGCGCTTGGGCGCGGCATCTTGAGCGATTTTGGTGATCTCGTCCATCGACAGGCGCGTGTGGTCGGCAATATAAGCGCGATGCGCCTGCCGCATCTGGTAATAGCTGTTGGTCCACTGCACGCGATTGTTGATGTCCTGACTGCGTGCCGCCGTGTAGTTTTGCGCGGCCATCGAGTTCTGCAAGTTCGCGTAGCCGGATGCGGCGATCATGCTCGCCATGCCGTATTCGGATGCCGATTGAGCAGTGCCCGGCATACCCCAGCCATAGCCGCCGCCCATGCCGCCGAAGCCGCCGTAGGGAAAGCCACCTAAGCCGCCGCCACCCATGAAGGCGTTGTTGCCGCGAACCGCAAAAGCCGCGTTCTGCGCGAACAACCACGACGGGGTTGCCCCCACGACCAGCAACATCGCTACGACCGCCGCAACGGGCATGCGCATCGATAATCCTTTCGCACGGAAAATCACCAGGTGGATCGGCCCGATCCTGCGGCGGGCTCGCACTGCCATTTTACTTCGCCGCGGAATCGTACGCGATGCGCAAATTTGCGGACTCGGCAAACGGCGCAACCGTCGGCAGAATGCCCCATATTTGTTAAGTCGGCAGGGAGTCGCGGGTAGCCGATAGACTTCCCAAATAGCCAAGTTTATACTCGGAAAAACCGTGCCACAAGCTCCGCGACCGCGAAGTTGCGCGACGTGACACGACCCCATCGCCGGTTTTCGTGTTCCTTCCCGGAGTAATCGTATGCGCCGTTTGGGCTGGATCGTCGTTGGCCTCGGCCTCTTGCTTGCGTCCGTGGATCTGGCAAAAAGCCAGGAGGCAGACGTCGCCAAGTTATCTGCGGCACTCGCCGGTGACGCGGCGGAACAAGCGGCCGACGATTTGGCACGGTTAGGACCGCGCGCCAAACCTGCGGTCCCCGCGCTTACCAAGGCCCTGGACAGCAAAGAAATCGGCCTGCGCTGGCGCGCGGCCCGCGCGCTGGGGACAGTTGGTCCCGATGCCGGTAGCGCAACAGCATCTTTGGTAGAGCACCTAACCGATCCCGAGGCCGCGGTACGTACGCAATGCGCGGCGGCGCTCGGCAAAATTGGATCGAAGAGCGAAACCGTGGTGACCGCGCTGGGCAAGGGAGTGGCCGATGAAGAGCCGCACGTTCGCCGTGCGGCCATCGCCGCGCTGCAGCGCCTGCAACCCGGACCAAAGGTGCTGATCCCGATTCTTACGCAAGTCATCAATGATTCGCAGCCCGACGTGGCGATGGCTGCGATGGCGTCGCTGGCCGAGGTCGGCGAAGCGGCGGTGCCCGGCTTGACCGAAGCGCTCGCCGATCCGAAGGCCCGTCACTGGGCTGCAGTGGTGTTGGCCGAAATCGGTCCTAGCGCGGCCGGCGCGGTGCCGGCACTGACCAAGCTCGCCACGGATCCAGAACCTGAAGTCCGCATGCAAGCCATCATCGCCCTGGGGCAAATCGGCAAGGACGCAAGTTCCTCAATCCCGGGAATAGTCGCCGCGCTCAAAGATGACCAACCAGCCGTCCGCTATGCCGCGGCCTTCGCCTTGGGCAAGTTGCGCGCCAAGGATGCCAGTGCCGCCTTGAGTAAGTTAACGGATTCTGACGACCCTACTTTGAAGCTTGTGGCCACGTGGGCCGTCGCCCGCATTCAGCCGGACGATGCCGCAGCCGTGGGCCGGGCCATGGAAGCCATTGCCGAGGGGATTCGCAGCGACGACGCTCAGCTCAGCCGTACGGCGGCCCGTGCGCTCGCCGAAATCGATACCTCGTCCGAGACGCTGACTCCGGCGATCAAGGCGGCGCTCGACGAGTTAGATCCCACCGTGCTCGAGCATCTGATGGATGCACTGAGCATTGTTGGCCCCAAGGCGGTAAACATCCTGACCGCCGCGATGAAAGACTCCAAGACGCGCGGCCCTGCCATTCGCGCTTTGGGTCATATCGGTCCCGCAGCCAAACCGGCCGCTGCGGACCTGACCGCGGCGCTCGCCGACAAGGACCCCATGATTGTTAGCGACGCGGCCCTGGCGCTTGGCGCGATTGGCCCCGACGCGGCCAAGGCAGTGCCGGCGCTCACGCAATTGCTCGGCAAGCCCGATCCGGGTTCGCGGTATGCCTCGATATTGGCCTTGGGTCGGATCGGGGCCGCCGCCAAGCCAGCGGTTCCGGCTCTTGAAAAGCAAGTCGCCGCCAAGGAGCCGATGGTGGCCGTAGCCGCGGTATGGGCGGTGCGACGCGTCGATCCGGCCAGTCGGACACTGGCCAAAACGGCCCTGCCCGTGCTGACAAAAATGCTCGCCACGAGCGATGACGTGCTGCACGTGCAGGCGGCATCGGCCTTGGGCGATCTGGGGCCCGACGCGCGCGACGCCGTGCCGGCACTTAAGAAGCTGCTGGACGATCCCAAGGAGGAAGTCCGCCGCGCGGCGACCGAAGCTCTGGCGCAAATCCAGGCCGCGCCGAAGGGAAAATAGCTGCCGAACGGCGAGGGTCTTGTAAAGTCGATTGCGGCGTCGATAGTCATCTCAGGCAGTTTAGTATCGCGGGGCACGTCACGACGACGATGTCAGGACAATTCGTCGCGTTCCCCACCGAGGGGACTGCGCGTCGGATCTTGCCTGGTTTCTCGCCCCGACAGATTTTTTTCGACAGGGATGTAACGTCGGACGCCACTTGCGCATTGATCATGGTGACATGACGCACGACGGCTGCAACGACGAAACGACCGCAGACGACCTCGTCGTACGGGCCAAGGTCGATCGTGAAGCCTTTGGCGCTCTCTACGATCGATTCTTTCCGCTGGTGCATCGTTATTGCCATCGTCGATTGCGTGACAATGGGGCGGCGGAGGACGTCTCGTCCGAGGTCTTTCTGCAAGTGGCGGGGGCCATGCGGCGATTCCCTGGAACAACCGTCGAGGACTTCCGTCGCTGGGTCTATCGCATCGCAACAAACGCCATCAACGCGCACTTGCGGCAGAAGACGCGCCGCGCCGGCTTACTGGCCCGCGCGGTGCAGTCGGGCGGTCGCAGTACCACGGACGAGATTTCCTCGGCGCTGGAACCAGCAAGTTTCGCGCAGGAGAGCATCTCGCGCGCTTTAGCCCATTTAAGCCATCGCGAACAGTCAGTCCTTACGTTGAGGTTCATGGAGGGGCTTTCGTACGAAGAAGTCGCGGCGGTGCTGAATGTCCGCTCGGCCACGCTGCGGGTCGTCGCTAGTCGGGCGATCAAGAACTTGCGTCGTCGCCTGTCCCAATCGATCGACGCGCCGCTGGCCGAGCAGCCGACGAGGCCTACCCCATGACTAACGAAGAACACAATTCGGATCATGAGCTGCAAGAGTTGTTGGAGCGGCTTCCCGCGCCTGCCGGTCCGTCCGCGCAGCTGCGATCAATCGTTCGAGATCGCGTGCTCGACGCGTACGATCGAGCCGCGCATTCTCCGCCAGCCGAATCGAACTGGCGAAGAACCATCCACTTAGGAGGACGAATCATGGCGCACCCAGCGTCTCGCGTGGTCGTGGGCCTCGCCGCGGTGCTCGTGCTGACGGTCTGGCTGGCCGTGCCGCGACGATCGATCGCCTTTGACGATTTTCTCGCGCCGATCGTTGACGCCAAGAGTGCTAAATTCAAGGTCACTATGACCAACGACGTGCAGCCACAGGAATTCACGGCGACGGGCTACTTCCTGGCCCCCAACCGCATCCGCAACGAATTTGCCGCACCGGCGCAAATGGTAACGACCGGGGACTTCGATCGTGGCCGCATGCTGACGCTCATGCCCGACAAGAAACAGGCCATGATTTTCGACATCGTGGGCAAGCGCGCCGACGACAAGAATCAGTCGAACAACTTTTTCGGCAATTTACGAAAGACGCTGGCTGACTATCGGGCGGGGGACAAAAAAGCCCAGGTCGAAGAGTTGGGTGAAAAAGATCTCGACGGCCGGCGGGTGTTCGGCTTTCGGCTCGTGGCGACCGGTCTCACGCAAACTCTGTGGGGAGACGTGGCGACAGGTCACGTCGTTCGCATCGAGTCGACTGCTAACGGTCCCCCCAAGTCCGAGGTCGTGATGTTGGACTTCGAGTTCGACATTCCGCTGGACGAGTCTCTGTTTTCGGTCGATCCGCCGGAGGATTATCAGTCGTTCACCGTGCCGATCGATGCGGCGCCGCCTAGCGAGGAAGACTTTCTCACTTCGTTGCGACGATTGAGCGACGCGCTCGACGGGCAGCTGCCGTCCAGTCTGGATACGCCCGGAATCGCCATCGCGTTTGCCAAGTTGCTCAAGAACAAAATGCCGAAGGGTTCAGATGACATGACCAAGGAAATGATGGCCGAAGGAGTCGCAATCGGCCGTGGGTTGCAATTTGCCATGATGCTACCCCCCGATGCTGACGCCCACTATGCGGGCAAAGGCGTCAAACGCGACGGACCGAAGACCCCGATCTTCTGGTTCAAGCCGATCGGCGCGGCCCAATTCCGCGTAATTTATAGCGACCTTTCCGCCGGTGATGCCGACGCGGCGCCCGAGGTGCCGGGTGCCATCCGCATGGTCGACCAATTCCGGAAGTCGGACACAAAGAAAGAGCCAGCCCCAAAAAATGACCAGCCACAAAGCGATCGCTGAACCGTGAGCAGACGAGTGCTAGTCGACTTCGCGCAGGCGCACGCTCAGCGTTCTGCACTCAGCGCTCATCACTTCTCCTCGATCGTGATCTCCTTGTACCACGCCTCGCTCGGCGGGCCGCCGTGGATTTGCACGCCGATTACGCCGCGCTGCGGAATCACATCGTCTGGCTCCATGTAGTCGACCGTGGATAGTCCGTTGATCCACAATTGGATTCGTTTGCCGACGGCCAGAATGCGGTAATCGTTCCAGTCGTCGCGGTGGAGGATCTTGTCGACTTCGGCCAGATCGGCCTTCACGAGGATCTTGTTACGGCGCGATTCGTCGTACAACGAGCCCCACCAACCGTCCCCCAGATCAGCCTGATAGCCGGAAACCTCGTGATGGTTTGGTATCCGCTGGCTGCGGAATTGAATGCCACCGTTGGCCCCCTTACCGAGAATCTTGAATTTGGCGCGCAGCTCGAAATCGCTGTACTCGCGTTTGGTGCATAGAAACTCGTTGCGCGCGACAGGCTTGTCGAGGCTGCCGCCGACAATCGCGCCATCTTGGACACGAAACACCTTTTCGTTCCCTTCCCAGCCGGCGAAGCTTCTACCGTCGAACAAAGGCGCCGTTTCGCCAGCCCAGGCGCTGACGGCCGCGACCGCGACGAACGAGAGGAAAACGACAGTGGCGATGAGCATACGATTCATGGATGCGTATCCCGCCTGAAGGCATGTCTGGCAATGTGCCGAAAAAGGGCAGTCGTCAGCATAACGGGCACCGTGGGCCGATGCCAATCCGACCGATGATCCGTAGTGGGTGATCCTGATGCCTGCCGGCGACTGCTCGCCGCCACTTGCCTGCCCCGGTATCATTGCTGCAACACGCACCCGCAGGCCTGGAGAATTTCCGATGAGCATAATTCCCGTCATGATCGAGACGTACAAGTTTCACCGCGACCGCACGTTGGCGACGCTGACTGCGATCGAAAAGGAGCCCGATCCACGTGCTGTCCTCGCCTGGCGTCCGGCGCCGGGACGAGCGCATATCGGCTGGCAGTTGATGCACATCGGCATTACCGAGGAGATTTTTGCCACCGAACGCCTGATCCCCAAGGCTCCAGGGCCGTATCACGATCTGTGGCCACGGTTCCGTGGCGGCAGCACTCCGGACGACGATGTGCCCACGCCCGATGTGATTCGCAAGGTGTTGGCAGAGACGCGCGAACAAATGCTGGCCACGGTCCGCGAACTCGACGAAAGCAAGCTCGACGTCGTGCCCGAGCCGCTCAAAGAGCGCGGCTGGACGTTCCGCGCGGCCCTGTCGATCATTGGCTGGCACGAGCCGCACCACCAGGGACAGGCCCACATTACGTACAACCTGTTCAAGGCCCAGGCGAAACACTGAGTGATAAACGCCCAGTACTAATCGTTCGCGAAGGGGCGTAGCGGCTTGGCGCTGTCCTTGTCGTTCAGCGTTCTGCACTCCCGCGTCTCGGTTACCCCACCCGCTTGGCCGGCTGGGCAACCGCGCTATAATCGAGCGTATCCCCACAGATCGGTGAATACGTCGGGCCGAGATTTACTCCGTTTAGTCGAGACACCAACCGGCATGGCCACATCAAGCGTTCGTCCTGGCACCCTGCGCGAGCTGCGCGACAGCGGTTGGACATCCAAGACCGTCAAACGCGAGATTTATGACAACTTTCTGGCGCGCTTGGCTGCCGACGAAGAGTTGTATCCCGGTATCGTCGGGTACGAGAACACTGTGATCCCCGAGATCAACCTGGCCCTACTTGCGCAGCATGACATGCTTTTCTTGGGCGAAAAGGGGCAGGCCAAAAGCCGCTTGATGCGCGCGCTGGTGAACTTTCTCGATGACGAGATTCCCTATATCGACTTGCCGCAGGCGCCGTTGCATGACGACCCCTACCGACCCATCAGCGGCGTGTGTCGCCGATTCTTGGCCGACACGCCCGAAGACCAGGTGCCCATTGCCTGGTGGCCACGGCAGGATCGTTACGCCGAACGGCTGGCTCCCGGCACGAAGTTCGCCGACATCATTGGCGAGATCGACCCGGCAAAGTTGGCTGGCGGCACCAGCATGTCAGCCGAAGAGGCGCTCCATTTCGGGCTGATTCCGCGCATGCACCGCGGCATTTTTGCGATGAACGAATTGCCCGAGCTCGACGAGCTGGTGCAGGTCGGCCTGTTCAACATCCTGGAAGAGCGCGATGTGCAAATCCGTGGCTTTCCCGTCAAGTTCGATATCGACGTGCTGATTCTCTTCTCGGCCAATCCTGCCACGTACAACCGCAGCGGCAAGGTGATTCCCCAGCTCAAGGACCGCATCGGCTCGGTGATTCATACCCATTACCCGCTGGACCGCGACTTGGGCATCCAGATCATGGAGCAAGAGTCGGGGGTCGAGCTCGACGGCAACTTTCCCGTGGTGCTCCCGTACTTCATGCGGGAAATCATCGAAGAGATTAGCATCGTCGCGCGCCGTTCGAAATTCGTCGACCATCAGTCGGGCGTCAGCGCGCGGTTCAGCATCGCCAACTATCGCACGCTAATCGCCAGCGCCCGGCAGCGCGGCGTCAAGCTGGGCGAACGGCCGGCCGTGCCCCGGATCAGCGACCTGGGGCACATCTACTCATCATCGCTGGGCAAGCTCGAGCTCGACATGATGGGAAGCCATCAGATGTCCGAACGGCAAGTGCTGGACGCGATCGTGGCCGAAGCGATTCGCAACGTTTTCGAGCAATATGTCGATCGTCACGGATTGGAAGAGATCTCGCGCATTTTCGGCGATGGGGTCAAAATCGAGGTGGGCGATATGCTCCCCTCCAGCGCCTATGCCCAGCGACTGGAACGCGTACCCCCGGCCTGGGATAAAGCGTTCGAAGTCAATGCCTCGGCGGACCCAGCCGTGCGCGCGTCTTGCGTCGAGTTTGTCTTGGCAGGGCTGTACGCCACCGACCGCATCTCGCGTGCACAGCAGCGCGGCCGCATCTTTTACGAGATGTAACGCCGCAGCACATCGCTACCTCGGCCGCCGCAGCATCCCGTAGACCGGAATCGGGTGACCGCGTACTTCGGCGCATTCGGCGATCTCGAAACCGTGCCGCTTGTAGAGCCGCACGTTTTGCTCCTGGTGCGTGTCGAGCCAGCACGCCTTACCTTCTGCGTCGGCCCGCGCGAGCATGGGCCGCATCAGGTCGCTACCGATCCCGCGCCCCTGCTGACCGACATCCACGGCGATCACGGCCAGATACCAATGCGGTTCAGCAGCATATTGGTGGTGCAGCCGGCGGCCGACTTCGTCGTAGGCGAGCAGCCGCCGAAACCCCCGCGCTCCGAATCCCAGCGGCAACCGTAGCATCCCGCAGCGCACTTGTTGCAGAAAGCTGGGTAGCCCCGTTCCCGGCGCCAACCAGGCGGACACACCTGTAAAGTCGGGCGTGACGTGCGTCTCACCCCGGCACAGACAATCCCACAGCATAGCGCCGTACAAGGTTTCCACGGCTCCTAGGCGACGATGATCTTTGGGCTGCGCATGCACCATCAGGTTGTAGTCGTAGAACGCGCGGCCGAGCAGCGCGCGGGCACGAGCAAATTGCGCCGCGTGGAGCCGCTGCATGTCGACTTCTTTCGCCGGGCTCGTCATCGCCAAATTGCCTTCAGGGGATTTTTTTCGCACGCCCCGCTCGACCGTGCTTCGGCGTCCGTTTAACTTTTGCCGCCGTATCTTGTTTGGCGGGGAGCGAGGTTGCAAATGTTACTCCGCGCTCGACCCACTCGCGCAAGTCCCGCTCGGCGTCCAGCCCATCCGGCTCGACCATTACCCAGCCGGTCATCGGTCGCCCGGTGAGATCGAACGGCTGCGCGAAGGGCCTGGCCAGCGACTGCTCGTATCGTTCGGGTCCGACGCGCACGATCAGGAATTCTTTCCAGACGGCCAGGCACAGATTGCCGTGTAGAAAGAGTCCGATACCGCCGAACATCCGCTTCTCGGCAAAGCCGCGTTCGCGCGACAGCAATGGGCGAACGCGTTGCGCCAGCGACTCACTATACGGCACGACCTGTCTCCCTTTTTATCCGCCCCCGATGGCCGGCAGGAAGTGGATTTCGCTGTGGGGTTGCACGGCAGCCAACAGCCGCGAGGTCATCGACCCATCAATCGAGACGGCCAGTCCCGGAGCGATTCGTTCGCCGGCCACCACACGTGCATACAAACCTGCGTACCGTGCATCGAGCGACCGTAACACGTCACGCAGAGTCCCGCCCTGGGTGGTTACCTGCTCGGCCCCGCCCGTTAGATCGCGCATCTGCGGCGGAAAGAAGACGATGGCCATAGCGGGTACGGTCCAAGCGGAAGGGCGAATGAGTGTGTGGCGGCGAATGGCCGCTTGCTCGACCTACGCGTCATTCTTATTTTGCATCCCGCAGGGCGGCCCACACTTTCGGGGGCGACATGGGCAACTCGTGCATCCGCACGCCAACGGCGTGATAAATCGCGTTGGCGACAGCGGCAGGCGGGGCCACGATTGGCGTTTCACCTACACCGCGCACGCCATAGGGATGCGCCGGGTTGGTGACCTCGACGATGATCGTATCGATCATCGGCAGATCGAACGCCGTGGGCATGCGGTAGTCCAGGTAGCTGGCATTGCGCATGCGGCCTTTATCGTCGTAGAAATACTCTTCGTTCAGCGCCCAACCGATCCCTTGCACGCTGCCCCCCTGCATCTGCCCTTCGACATAGCTGGGATGGATCGCCTTGCCAACGTCTTGGACAGCTGTGTAGCGCAGGATCGTGACCTTGCCGGTATCAGGGTCAACCTCGACATCGACAATATGCGTGCCGAACCCGTTTGACGGTCCTTCTGGATCGACCGCGGCGCGGCCGACGACTGGACCTCCGGTTTGATGCAATTTGCCGGCTAGCTCCTTAAACGAGATCACCTTCTCGCCGGCGCGAAACTGGCCGTCCTCGAACTTGACTTGCTCGGCCTTGCACTCCCAGAGCGATGCCGCGCGGGCCGCCATTTGTTCGCGAATATCGAGCCCTGCGTGATGAGCTGCCAGCCCGGTGGCAAACGTAGTGCGGCTGCCGCCGGTGACGTCTGTGTAGCCGACACTATCTGTATCGGCGACCTGCGGATGGACGTCTTCGGCCTCGATGCCGAGGGTCTCGGCCAATTGCATGGCGATGCTGGTGCGCGTGCCGCCGATGTCGGTCGAACCTTCAATGAGCGTCACCGTGCCATCAGAGTTGACGTTCGCGGCGGCGCTGCTCTTGAGCCCGATATTGAACCAGAAGCCGCTGGCGACGCCACGGCCGCGATTCTTGCCGGTCAGCTTCGACGTCCAATGATCGCTGGCGCGAGCCGCTTCCAGCGTTTCGACAAAGCCAATCTTGGCATAGGTTGGTCCGTCGACGCGGCGCGAGCCTTCGGTCACGGCATTTTTCAGACGAAACTCGAGCGGATCGATTTTCAGTTTTTCGGCTAATTCGTCGACGACTGACTCGCAGGCAAACGCCGCTTGCGTGGCACCGGGCGCACGATACGCCGCCGACTTGGGCTTGTTCAGCACTACGTCGTAGCCATCGACGCGGGCGGCGGCCAGGTTGTAGCAGCTAAAGACACACATACAGCCCGGCGCGATCATGCCCGCGGGATAGGCGCCGGCATCGTAGGCCAGCCATGCTTCGCCTGCGACTAGCTGGCCATCCTTCTTCGCACCGAGCTTGACCCTCATGAACGCGCCCGGCGTGGGGCCGGTGCCTTCGAAGACTTCGGCCCGGTTCATGGTGATCTTGACGGGGCGTCCGCATTTGCGGCTGAGGACCGCCGCCACCGGTTCAAGATAAACGGTGATCTTGCCGCCGAAGCCACCACCGATCTCGCACGGCACCACCGTGATTTGCGAAACGGGGATCTGCAACAGCTCGGCGGTCTGTTGCCGGGCCGTAAACGATCCTTGCGTCGAGGTCCAGATCGTAAGGTGTCCGTCATGGTTCCAGAGGGCCGTCGATACGTGCGGCTCGATATAGCCCTGGTGGACGCTGGCGGTCTTGAATTCGCGCTCGATAACCAGATCGGCCTCGGCGAACGCCTTGTCGACGTCCCCTTTTTCAAAATGCAAATGCGTCGAGACGTTGGTCGGTTTGGTGCCGATTTTGCCCATCTCGTTGGTGAACACGTTGTCGTGCAGTAGCGGTGCGTCGTCCTTCATTGCGTCGAGCACCCAGGTCACCGCCGGCAGCGGCTCGTACTCGACGCGGATCAACTTCAGCGCTTCCTCGGCCACGTGCGGGCTGATCGCAGCCACGGCCGCCACGGCGTGACCGCGGTACAGAGCCTTGTCGTGCGCCAGGCAATTGGCGCCGAGATGGGCCAGATTCACCGAGCCTTCGCCCAGGTCGGCCATCTTGTCCTTCAGGTTGGGAAAATCCTTGCTCGTCGTCACGGCCACCACCCCTGGTAGCTTCAGAGCGGCGCTTGTGTCGATCGACTTGATCTTGGCGTGTGCGTGCGGGCTGCGCAGAATGCGACCATGCACGAGGCCCGCCATATTGATATCAGCGCCGTAGATCGCCCGGCCCGTGACCTTGTCGACGCCGTCGTGGCGGACGGGTCGGGTGCCGATGACTTTGTATTTCCTGACGGCGCTCTGCGCGGCGGCGGCTTCTTTGACTTTGGCTTTAGGCGAAGTTTCGGTGGCCATTAGACGTGGTTCTCCTGCAATACGGCTGCGGCGTCTTGCACGGCTCGAACGATCTTGTCATAGCCTGTGCAGCGGCAAAGATTGCCGGCCAACTCGAAACGAATGTCCTTCTCCGTCGGGTCGGGATGTCGATCCAACAAGACCTTAGCAGCCACGATAAAGCCGGGCGTGCAGATGCCGCATTGCAAGGCGGCGCCCTCTAAGAAGCATTGCTGCAACGGATGCAGGTGGACCTGATCGGCGATCCCTTCGATCGTCGTGACCGACGCCCCTTCGATTTCGACCGCCAATACCAGACAGCTATTCACCGGCATACCGTCCAAGATCACGGTGCAGGCGCCGCAGTTGCCGTTGTTGCAGCCTTCCTTAGTGCCGGTCAGTTCCAGCGTGTCGCGCAGCACCTCCAGCAGGCTCTGCCGCGGCTCGCAAAGAAACTCCACCGCTTCTCCGTTGATGGTCGTCGAGACGTGCGATTTTTTCACCACCAGATGCGTATCCTTAAGCTCAGGGGCGGGTCTTCGTCTGCCCCTCGCCCTGCCAGGGAGAGGGTAGGGTAAGGGTGTTTCTCTTCCGAAATCTATCAGGCGTCAGTTACTCTTACTCTCATCTTGCTGTCGTATCATTCACCAAGCGATGGCGCAATTGCCCCTTCACCCGCGCCCCTCACTTAACCTCCCTCAGGCGGGGAGGGGAATCGTGCGTCGCGTTGTCTCTTGCGCACGTTCGCTATTCCTAATGCTTGTGGCCATTCGGTGCATGGGAAATCACGACGCCGCGTGCCCGCTCGACGGCTCCCACTAGTGCGCGAGCCGCCATCACGCCGACCACGTGTAGGCGGTATTCGGCCGGGGCGCGCATGTCGCTGATGGGTTTGGCCAATAGGCGAGCGCGGTCGCCGGCTTCATTGAACGTAGCCTCGGTTGCCGGTTTTCCGGCCAACCAGGCGCCAATCTCGGTCGCGGCCAACGGCGTGGGGGCCACAGCGGCCAAACCCAGGCGGGCAGCCTCGATGGTGTCTCCCTTGGCATTCAACCGTACCCAGGCACCGACGCCAACGACCGCGATATCCATCTCGTTGCGCGGAATGAAACGCAGATAGCGCGACCCCTCGTGTGGGCCAGCGGGCGGGAATTCGATGGCCACCAGCAGCTCGCCCCGCTGGAGAACGTTCCGGCCCGGCGCGGTACAAAACTCGGCCACGGGCACGGTACGCCGCCCGCCCGGCCCGGCGATCACCGCGCGGGCCGCCAACGCAATCAAGGCGGGTATCGAATCTGCCGCTGGCGACGAATTGCAGAGGTTGCCACCGATCGACCCGCGGCTCTGGATCTGCCAGCCACCGATGATCCGCGCCGCGTCGGCCAGCGCCGGATAAGCGGCCGCCACCGTGGCGTCGCGGTAAATGCGGTAGCACGGCACGCTCGCCCCCAGCCGCAAACCGTGCGCGGTGTCGAAGCCCATGCTCACCAGGTCGGGGATCTTTTTGACGTCGACGATCAGTTCGGCATCGCGCAATCCCTCGCGTAATTGCACAAGGATATCAGTGCCGCCGGCCAGAATCTTCGCCTTGTCCCCGCGCGACGCTAGCAAGCCAACAGCCTCGTCGACACTGAGTGCCGCGGCGTATTCAATTTCTTTCAAAGTTCTTCGAACTCCAGCAGATGACCCAGGAATAGTTTGCGGTGCCGCCCGCGGGTAAACCGCGAGCGTCTGAACGTGCCGGGGCGTGCGCGCTGCGATGGGGGGCTAGGCCTGCGATCCGCAATACCGAATTTGACGGCCCCCACGGATGACTGTCAAGCGCTGGGTTGCTTGGCCGCGAGAGGGCCGATCCGCCCCGAGCTTGCACAATACTTAGGCCAGTGAGTCACCAGGGCCATCGTGCATTTGCGCATTTTACGTGGATTCGGCCGTCGGAAAGTGCAGACCGTTACCCTGCCCGACCCTCGGGTCTGATGGTAGTTGTCCGTATGGTAGACGGATACAATTAGGCGGACGCCCCACGCGCGCGTTCTCCCTTCACCAAAAAATCGCCCACGCCCTAGGAGGTCGATCATGGCCACCACGACCGAAACCACCATCGCCCCGAAGATTCGCCAGACGCAATGCTTCATTGGCGGCAAATGGGTCGCCGCCAAGAGCGGCAAGACCTTCGATACCGTCAATCCGGCCACGGAAGAGGTCATTGCCAAAGTGGCCGAAGGGGATGCCGCCGACGTCGACCTGGCGGTGGCCTCGGCCCGCGATGCGCTGGAACACGGTCCGTGGGGCAAGATGGACGCTCGCGACCGCGGCCGGCTGATGTACAAGTTGGCCGATCTGATTGAGGAAGAACTGAACGAGCTAGCCTCGCTGGAAACACTCGACAATGGCAAGCCGATTCGCGACGCGCGCGCCGCCGACTTGCCGCTGACGATCGATTGCCTGCGCTATTACGCCGGATTCGCCGACAAGATCCACGGCCAGACGATTCCGGTGCGCGGCAACTACTTCACCTATACGCGGCGCGAGCCGGTGGGCGTAGTGGGACAGATCATTCCCTGGAACTTCCCCATGCTGATGACAGCTTGGAAGTGGGGACCGGCGTTGGCCGCCGGCTGCACGGTCGTGATGAAGCCGGCCGAGCAGACGCCGCTGACCTGCCTGCGAATGGCCAAGTTGGCGCAGGAAGCCGGCATCCCCGACGGTGTGATCAACGTGATACCCGGCTATGGCCCGACGGCTGGCGCGTCGATCGTCAAGCATCGCGGCGTCGACAAAGTGGCGTTTACCGGCGAACACAAGACGGCCCAGATCATCATGTCGGATGCGTCGCAGACCTTGAAGCGGCTCACCTTCGAGCTGGGAGGAAAAAGTCCCAACATCGTGTTCGCCGATGCC
>DASXEJ010000055.1 GCA_036490175.1 Pirellulales bacterium
TCATTTCGCGCGCGGTTGACCTTGGTGCCGACGAAGGCCATGCCAACCGCCAACAGCGCGGTGATGACGAGCATACCGCGGAGAGTGAGCCCGAAGGTCGGTCCGGTGGGGCGCAGCTTCATAGCCGCATCATAACATGGCTGCGCGGCCGGCTACGAAGCGACAAATCCGCAGATGACGCAGATTCCGCCGAGCAGGATTGGCGCTTAGACCGTCGGCGTGTCGCTCAGAGGGACGCAGAGACGACGTGCCCCATCTGTCGTGCGAGAACGACATTTGTTTTGCGGCATTCTTACTGCTGCACGATGAGCCCGGGGACGGCGCGCTGCAGATCGTAGATCGCGGCCGGAGAGAGCTTGACGGGCACGTCCGCGCCAGTCGTCAAGCGCAGCGTCTTCAGGTTGGTGAGCGACTCGAGATATTTGAGGCCTTGATAGGTAAACTCGGCTTTGGCGGGTTCGAGTTGCACGTCGACTAGCGCGGTCAGCCGGCTCAAATGCTGCAGGCCGGCGTCGCCGAACCGTGATCCGTTCAAAGAGAGCTGCGTCAGGTTCGTCAGCTGCTCGAGATGCGCGAGCCCCTTGTCGGTGAGCATCAGGCCGGATGCTCCGCCGATATCCAACTGCGCCAATTGCCGCACGTTGGCCAGGTACGTCAGACTGTCGTCGGTAAGCGGACAGCTGAGACGCAACGACAGCAGGCGTGGGCAGTCGCGGAGCTTTGCCAGCCCCGGCCCAGTGACCATGGCATTTTGGATGTTGAGCGATCGCAGGCCGGTCAGGCCGTCGAGCATTTCCGGCAACCCTGCGTCGGTGAGACCGGTGCGCGACAGTACGAGCACTTCTATTTGCGCAAGGCCGCTCAGCGCGCGCAATCGATCGTCTGTGAATTGTGATGTTCCGAGGGCCAGATGCCTGAGCGATTTGAGATGCTTGAGTTGCGCCAAGCCCGCATCCGTGAGCCGTAGAGCAAAGCCGGCCCGGCCTCCATGGGCATCGATCGAGAGTCGTTCGACGGCCGGCAGCCGGCCGAGGGCGGCGATCCCTTCATCCGTCAGCGCCGATCCCGATACGGCAATCGCGGTCAGATGGGGCAATCCTTCGAGCGCAGCCAGGCTGGTGCCATCGAGATTGCAACTGGTTAGCGATAAGTGCGCGAGATCCGACAGACCGGCCAAACGCTGCACATCGGCATCCGTCACTTCCCAGCCGCCCAATGAGACCTGCACAATCCGCGCTTCCAAGTCGAGGTCCAGCCACCGTTCGAACCAGGTGCGGTCCGTCGTCGAAGCGGCCATGCCGTAGGATTGGCGCTGAAAGGACCCGCCCGACCGCGTAATCTCGTTGGCGATCGCCTGCTCATTTCGCGCGCGGTTGACTTTGGTGCCGACAAAGGCCATGCCGACCGCCAAGAGCGCGGTGATGACCAGCATGCCGCGGAGAGTGAGCCCAAACGTCGGTCCGGTGGGACGCAGCTTCATAGCCGCATCATAACACGCCTGCGCGGCCGGTTACGAAGCGACGAATCCGCAGAAAACGCAGATTTCGCAGAGAAGAATTTGCGCGCACGCCCGCGGCGTGTCGCGCCATTGGCAGGACGCTGTTCGTTAGGCCACCGTCACGCCCTTGTCCAGATACACGTCCTGGATCTTGTTCAACAGCTCGACCCCTTCCTTCATGGGGCGTTGAAAGGCTTTGCGGCCGCTGATCAGGCCCAGTCCGCCGGCCCGCTTGTTGATCACGGCCGTGCGCACCGCGTCGGCCAGGTCGTGCTTGCCCGAGGCCCCGCCCGAGTTGATCAGCCCGGCGCGCCCCATGTAGCAGTTGGCCACCTGATAGCGCGTCAGATCGATAGGGTTATCGGTCGAGAGCTTGGTGTACATCCGCTCGTCGTACTTGCCGTAGGTTTTGCCGTCGGCGTTGAGCGCCTTGTAGCCGCCATTGTTCTCGGGCAGCTTCTGCTTGATGATGTCGGCCTGAATCGTCACGCCCAGGTGGTTGGCCTGGCCAGTGAGATCGGCCGAGACGTGATAGTCTTTGTCCTTCTTGAAGGCCGAGTTGCGCAAGTAGCACCACAGAACAGTGGCCATGCCCAGTTCGTGCGCACGGGTGAAGGCCTTGGCGACTTCGACGATCTCGCGGCCGGCATCTTCCGAGCCGAAGTAGACCGTGGCGCCGACGGCCGCGGCCCCCATCTCGTACGCCCGATCCACCTCGCCGAACATGATCTGCTCGAAGCGGTTGGGATAGGTCAGCAGCTCGTTGTGATTGATTTTCACGATGAAGGGGATGCGGTGGGCGTACTTGCGGGCCACGATCCCCAGCACGCCGAAGGTCGACGCCACGGCGTTGCAGCCGCCATCGATCGCCAGCTTGACGATGTTCTCGGGATCGAAGTATTCCGGGTTGGGGGCGAACGAGGCGCCGGCCGAATGCTCGATACCCTGATCCACCGGCAAGATCGACATGTAGCCGGTGCCGGCCAAACGGCCATGCTGGAACATCCAGGCCAGGTTGCCGATCGTGCGCTGGTTGCGATCGCTGGGGACAAAGATGCGGTCGACAAAATCAGGCCCCGGCAGGTGCAACTGCTCCTTGGGGATCGTCTGGCAACGATGCTCCAGCAGGGTCGCGGCGTCCGGGCCCAACAGCTTTGCAATCCACTCGCTCATAAATCACCTCCGGCTTGGCATGGCCGAGAAAAAATGTCCATCAGTTGGCCCCGGCAACGTAGTGGCGGGACGCCGCAGTATAAACGATTGTGCGATCTGCGCCAGGCGGACGATTCGTTGTTGAACCTTGCCGTCGCTAGCAAACTAATGGAGACGGAATACCGCAACGCATGGGTGCCATGCCCACGACGGTCTGCCGACGCGGGCATGCATTCGTACAGTAAAACATGCACTCGACCGGCATGCTTATGCGAGCGTAAGCATGCCACCCGGCACCCGGATTTTGTACCCAACGATGTGCGCTCGGCAAATTTGCTTTCGCGAGTGTCAGCAGGGCACCGGGCGGAGTATCGTTTAGGGCTGACGTCGCGATCTGCATCGCGGTGCGTCGTTGCGACGCCGCCGGATCATCTAATGAATTCCTAACAAAGCGCCGCACCCCGTCGGGCGATTGGTGCCGTGCAGGATTTCGGGTGCCGTGCCCGCCGAGGTACGCCGGTGTGGGGATGCTTTCGTACAGGACGATGTGCGCTCGGCCGGCATGGTTACGCGAGCGTCGGCAAAATCTCCCGCCCCCCACAATTCTTGGGGAATCTCATTACGACATGACTGGAGTTTTTGGAATCATTACTTACAGTTAACGGGCTACATTTCTCTCTCCCTGCGAGGGTTCTCTAGATGTCCACCGCAAGCTTCACGCCCTCTGAAAAGCGGCCCTTTTCTGCCAAGCGCGTTCTAATTGTCCTGGTGCCGTTAGCAACCCTGCTCATTCTTTTCGCCTTGTACACGCGCGAAGCGATACAAGCCGACGCGCAGCAGCAAGGCGAACGCAAGTTGCTCGACGTCTTGGGTCTTGGCAAGCCGACGAAGCACCGTCTTGATGGTCGCTTTACCGAT
>DASXEJ010000056.1 GCA_036490175.1 Pirellulales bacterium
GTGAGGTTTTCCAGCGCCCGTTCGATAAACGTCGCCGGGCGAAAGATCGTCGGGTCGATCGTCACTCCGGCCAGCCCGGGACGCAACGCTTCGAGCGCCGCCTCGACCGCACGTGTGACCGCCAAAGTATTGCCCCAGGGTTGCTTCTCGACGATCAACAATAACCCGGGCCCGTCGTTGATCACGGCATCGCCGATTGGCGGTGGAAAGCCTTCGACGACGTCGGCCACTTCGCCCAAGCGCAGCGGCGCGCCAGCCCGATAGTCGACCACACGGTCGGCCAGGTCTTGCGACGTGCGGATGCCGATCAATTGGCGCAGCGCGATCCGCTGATTGGGCGTGTCCCAAAAGCCGCCACTGGCCAAAGCCGTGGCTTCGGTCGCCGCCCGTTCCACCGCGGCCAGTGTGACGTCGTGGGCTTGCAATCGTTCGGGGTCGACCAGCACCTGGAACTGACGATCGCGCTGCCCCCAGATCGCGACGTTGGCTACGCCGGGTATGGCCATGAGGCGCGGCCGGATGGTCCAACGCGCCAGAATTGTCATGTCCATTTGCGACAACGTGTCCGAGGTCATGCCGATTTTCAGCACCCGGCTGGTCGAGGACAGTGGTGAAAGCATCACCGGGGGCCGGCAAACCGCTGGCAGCCGGCTGGATTCGGCCGCCAGCCGTTCCTGTACAACTTGCCGCGCGCGAATCAGATCGGTGCCGTTGTCGAAAATCAAAACGACTGATGAAAGTCCCAGCACCGACTTCGAGCGGATCGTCTTCAGCCAAGGAATGCCGTTGAGTGCGTTCTCGAGCGGCATGCTGATCAGACTCTCGACCTCTTCGGTCGACAAGCCCGGCGCCTCGGTCTGGATTTCAACCAATGGCGGAGCGAATTCCGGAAAGACGTCCAGCGGCGTGGACTCCAGCGTCCGCGCGCCATAGATCACCAGCACAACCGAAAGTGCCATCACCATCACGCGCAGCCGCAGCGAAGTCGTAACGAGCCAGGTCATGCGGCGCTACTTCCCGAAGCCAAATTCGGTGCCAAACAGTTCCATCGCCCCCTCGGCCACCACCGCCGTTCCCGCGGCCGGTCCCATGTCCAGCACCGCCTGGTCCCCTTGCACAAAGCGGATCTGCACGCGACGCCGCACAAAGGTTTGCGGCGCGGTTTGTTCGTAGACCCAGGTGCCGCCATTAATGTCGTGGATCACGGCCGACCAAGGGATGACTCTTGCTTCCACTTCCGACCCTTGCGGCAATTCGACGCTCACACGTGCGCCCGGTCGCAACTCGCCGCTCGAGTTCGGCAATTCGTAATACAGATCCACCGTCGACGACAGCGGCGTTGCGGTCGGCGGTGCCGCGATAGGCTTAGCCGTGTGGCCGTGGGCCGAGGTTTTTTCGGCCAGGCCCGATACACGCGCTGGACGATCGGCGAGGATCTCGGACGCCTCGCCCGCATACACCGGCACGCGCACCCACAGAGGATCGCAATCCATCACCTCGAACAAGATGGCTCCGGCCGCCACGACCTGACCCACGGCGGCATGCTCGGCGCGCACCAGGCCATCCTGCGGAGATTCCAGAGTGAGCGGTCGCAACTCGCCAGCTACCTCGTCGAGCTGAATGTCTTCGAGCAACGTTTTGCGCGACTGGGCCGCTTGCCGACCTTTATCGGCGATCTCGAGTTGCGCCTTGGCGTCGTCGACGGCCCGCACCGTGCCCGCCTGATCGCGCAACAACCGCTCGGCACGATCCAGCGCGATCTTGGCGGCGTCGACTTGCGCCTGGGCCTGTTGGACCAGCCCCTCGGCGTCGATGCGACTGGTGGCCACGGCGTTCTTGGCTTCGGCAAAACGAATTCGTTCCGATGGCGTGAGCACGGCGCGCTCGGGCGAGAGCAGCGGCAACAGCAAGAATATGGGCTGTCCGCGCGCCACCTTGGCTCCCGGCTGCGGTATCGGCAGGTCACTGGATGATTGCAGCGTGCCGTTGACCGGTGCGGAAACGATCGTCGACGCCCCCGGCGGCAACATTAGCTCGCCGCCGTAAGTACGCACGCGGTTCACGTGTCGCGCTTCCACCAGCTTCGTGACAATTGCCAAATGGCTCACGGCTTCGGGCGTGAGGGTAATCGTGTTCAAGTCGGCTTCGCTAACGGTGTGGGCCACTTTGGCGGGCGAAACTTTCGCCACTTCCGTTTTGCCCGCACTGCGACCACAACCCGTAGCGACCAGTAGCGCAAGCGCCACGGCGTGCCGGGTTGCCCGCGGGGGAGAAGGGTTAGAGGTTTGCAGGGTCAAATTCGTCACAGGAAATAACCAGGGTCGTGACAAGAAAAGCTGTCTGGTTGATTCTGACTGGCGACGACCGCGCTCACAACGGGGCGGTGGCCAGCTATGCCGACGATTGGCGCGGAAGATGAAAAATACATGAAAAATGCCGGTGCTATGTGTGCCCAGCGTGGTCCGGCGGTTGACACAGCACGGGCGGAGGGGGAACCTGACGGCCACGATAGTGGCGCTGGTTGTCAAATGACACGGTCAAATCGCCTCCCGGACGCAC
>DASXEJ010000057.1 GCA_036490175.1 Pirellulales bacterium
CGGGTGTCCTCAATTCTCGGGGGCAGGGCAGGGGGGAGGGGGATGCGTACGAAGTTCAGCTTATCCGTAGGCTTACGAAGCCGCAATTAGCGGCCCACTTTCCCAGAACCTGCCGATTCGCGGGAATCATTTGACGGCGCCCTACGTCTATAATGGTAAGATGACTAGAGCCGGCCTTGGGCCGCGCGCGGGCGTCGTCGTGGAACCTTCCGCGGCCAGAGTCTGTTGCATCGGAGTCAGAGCGGAAATTCGTAGAGATAAAAGGAACAGCAGTTCGGCCCAGCAACCCGGTCGGGCAACTCTGCCCGATTGCAGGATCACATCGGGGTGGGTCGCACATAGAGCGTCATGCACCGATGGGTGCCTGACCTACGAGAGTGTTGATGGCAACTGCATCCGGAACGCCAGAAACGCGTGAATCCCTCACGTCGCAAAGCGGCATCCAACTTGTCACCTACGACAAGTACATCGAACGCCAACTCCGCAAAACCCGTCGCCAGGTCCGCGCGGTCGATCTGACGGGTGGAATCTTGATCCTGGTAGCCGGCACACTCGGCTATCTGTTTACGATGGCCCTGGTAGACCACTGGCTGGTTACCGGCGGCATGGGCTACACCGGACGCACGATCGCCTGGGTCTTTTTTCTCACAGGCGCCCTGGTCTGGGCCGGCTACGCGCTGTTGCCGCTGTTGTTCCGCCGCATCAATCCCGTCTTCGCGGCTCATGCGATCGAGCAGAGTCGTCCGACGCTGAAAAACAGCCTGGTCAATTTTTTACTGCTCCGTGAGCGCGGGGAAAAGGTTTCTCCGTCAGTGCTGGCCGCGATCGAACGTCAGGCCGCCACCAGCCTGTCGCAAGTCACGATCGATCACGCCGTCGATCGCTCGAAGCTGGTCCTGCTGGGATGGGTGCTGTCGGCCATCGTGGCGGTCTGTGCGATTTACAAGGTTACATCTCCCAAGGATCCGCTCCGTTCGTTCGAGCGCGTGATAGCGCCCTGGGCCGATATTGCGGCTCCCACGCGGGTCGAGATCATCTCGATCGAGCCGGGCGATGCCAGGGTCTTCCGCGAGCACTTCGTCACGATCAAAGCGCAGCTCAGCGGTCTCGGTGCCGGCGAAGAAGCCACGCTGCACTATTCCACCGAAGATGGCCAGGTGGTCGACAAGCCCGTGGCCATGATCGCCGACGGGCTGATGTACAAGGTCGAACTGCCGCCGCACGCGGGTGGACTGCAGCAAGATCTGGAGTATTGGATCGCCGCCGGCGACGTCCAGAGCAAGCATTATCAAATCAAGATGCTGGCCACGCCGTCGATCGTGGTCGACAGCGTCGTTTTCGATTATCCGGCCTATACCGAGATATCGAAGCGCACGATCGAACGACAAGGAGACATCGCCGGGATTGAAGGGACGCGGGTCACGATCAATGCCACGGCCAACGATCAGATCAAGTCGGCTTTCATCGACTTTGAATGCGACGGCACGCGCGACATGGCGATGCTCGTCAAAGATCGCGAGGCGTCGGCCACCTTCCCGCTCAAGTTGAAAAAAGGTTCGGTCGAGCCGGAATACGCCAGCTATCAACTGCGCTTCCTCAATGCCGACGGCGAAGAGAACCCCAAGCCAATCCGCTACAAGATCGAAGTCACCGCCGATAGCCCACCCGGGATCAGCTTTACAGAGCCCGACGTGGCCGACGGCGATGAGCAGTCGATGGCTGCGAGCGATGTTTTGCCGATGGTGGTCTCGGCCGTTGATCCTGATTTCAAGCTGGCCTCGGTTACGCTCTTCGCCGAGCGTAACGGGCAACACTTATTCGAACGTCCGCTGTTGGCCGCGCCGCAGTCCGGACCCTTTTCAGGTCAGTATTTGTTCGATGCCAAATCGCTCAAGCTGGCCGCCGGCGACACGGTGACGTATTGGGCCGAGGCAGCCGATAACAAATCGCCCGACCCCCATCGGGTCGAAACCGATCGCTACCTGATCCGCATCGCCGCGCCGCAAAAGGGGGCAGGGCAGCAAAAAGAGGGCAAGAACGGGGGACAGCAGCACGCTGATCAGCAGAACCCCGAAGATCGCCAGCCGCCGGAACGAAACGGCAACGACAACAAGCGTGACAAGCGCGACAACCCGGCCGATAAAGACGAGGCGCGGAACCCGGAAGAGCGAAACGGCAAACAGAAGGATCAAGCGGGGGGCGAGCCGAAGAATCGCCGCACGGGTGAGAATCCCGAAGCCGATCAGAAACCTGCGCAAGAGCAACCACACGACGCGCAGCGAAACAAGCAGGATCGCGATCCCACGCGGGACGGCAAAAACGATCGCGAGAACAAAAACGATCGCGACAATGCGCCCGACGCCAAGCAAAACGACAAGCCCGCCCAAGATCCGCAACAACCCGAAAAGAAGAATCCTCCGCAAGAACAAGAGAATCAGCGGGTCGACCCTGATGCTGATCCGGGCAAGGCACTCGACAAGATCCTCAAGCGCTTCCACGAGGAGCAAGACAAGCAACAGCCTGACAAGCCCGAGCAAGACGCGCCGCGCGCCAAGCCCGGCGCCCAGGACCAGGATCAGCCCAAGCCACAGGATCAGCGTCCCGAGAAAAAGAAAGAGCAGCAGCCGCGCGACGCCGACAGCCAACAGGCTCCGCAGCAGCAGAACGATCCACAGCAGAAGAACCAGCAGCCCAACGCTGACCCACAGCAAAAGCAACAGCAGGACGAAGGCGATCAGAAGCAGAAGCAGAAACAGCAACAGCAACAAAAAGAAGATCAGAAGCAACAGCAAGGAGAGACGCCGCAGGGAAATCAGGAGCAGATGAATCAAGGGCAGCAGGGCAAGGGGGACCAGGATCAGGGAAGCCAGCCCGGTGGCAGCGGCCAGTCAGGCGATCAGAAGCAGAACAAGAAGACCAAGCCTGAACAGGGTCAGAACGCGCAGGACAATCCGCAGCAGCAACCAGGGCAGGGGGATCAGGGCCAGTCAGATGGCCAGCAGAGCAATCAATCCGACGGGGGCCAAGGCAAGCAAGGTTCCGGCGAACAGCAACAGGGCAACAAGCCACAAAAAGGGGGCGGGGCAGGGCAGGGGAAGCCAGATCAGAAGCAACCCGGCGATCAGCAGTCCAACGACCAGCAGCAGGGCGAAAAGCCGTTAGCCGGCAAGAATCAATCGGGTAACAACCAATCCGGCAATCAGCAGGGCGGGGCAAAGCAGCCCGGCAACGCCGACGAGCAATCGTCAAACGACGACAAGTCTGACGGTTCGCCAAACCAACCGCCAAACGCTCGCCAGCCCAATGGCCAAAAGTCCCCGTCCGGAAAGCAAGGGGGCGACCAACAGTCTCAGCCCGACGACAAAGACAACGGCAAAGACCAGCACGAAGAAGACGACAAAGGCGCAGGCGATAAAGCGGTTGGCAAAAAGTCAAAAGGCAAGCCGGGCGCGAACGATCAAGAAGCAACCAACAAGGACGTGGCCGACGCCGACGCCGACCATCAGGACGGCGACAAGCCACAGGGTCAAAAACAGCCCAACGGAAAGCAAAAAGGAACTGCCGGTCAGCAACAGGGAGAGATGCAGAACGAGGACGATAAGTCTCCGTCTGCAAATGGCGACAACCGTGGCAAGGCGAAGCCCGACGACAAGGCCAACGATGGAAATAACAAAGAGGGGGGCGAAAAAGATGGCGATGGGAAACAGGGGGATGCCAAATCTGGCAAGCCCGACGGCTATCGCAACCTAGATCGCGACAAGAATCCCGACGGCCAACAAGGAACCGCCGGCAAGCAGGATCAAAAAGGAAAGACTTCGCAAACAAACAAGCGGAATCAAGCGGGCCAGCCCGACGAAAGCGGCGCGCCGGACGAAACCAAGGCCAAGGGCAATCAACCCACCCCCGACAAGCCGCAGGCCCAAAACCAAGAGCCTGAGCCGCAGCAACCCGGCGAAGGACCGACGAAATCCGAAAAGGGTCAGGGGGGCAAGTCGCGCGGGCCTGAGGACAAACAAGAAAAGCAAAAGCCCAACAACCAGCAGCAATCGGGCGAAAAGTCCGGCGGCAGCGACAAGGATAATACGCAAGGGGACGCAGGCGCCGGGCAGCCGAGTGATCAAAAGTCCGGCTCGCCGGAACCGCAGAAGGGGAATCGTCCGCGCGAAAAGACGCCCGGCCAGAACGAGCCGGAAAAGAAGGGAGACTCCGAGCCCGACGCTCCCTCTCAAAGCGAACAGCAATCCGATAGCAAGCAAGGGGAAAAGGGAGACCAATCGGGCGGCGGTGGCAAGGGAGGCGGACAGCGCTCCAACAGCCCCGGTACCGGATCAGCAGGTCAGAACACGGCCGCCGACGAGGGCGCCGGCAAGGCCGATCAGCAAGGCAACGGCGAGACCTCGACCAAGGCCGGCAACCAACAGAAGGGTGAAGGCGAGAAGGGGGGAGCGTCGAGCGGCGAACGCGGCAAGGGCGCTCAGCAAAGCTCCGGCGAGGGGAAGCCAGGCGGCGCTTCCGAAGGTGAAAAGAAACCCAGCGATCAGCCACCCCCCGGCGGTCAGCAGCAGAGCGGCGATCAGCAGGAGAACGCCGGCGACAGCCAGCAGCCAGCCAATCAAGCAGCGCGCGACAGCGGTACGCAACGAAACAAGAACGCAGTTGGACCGGGCAAGCCCACCGGCGGCGGCGGTTTGGCAGGCCCCGAAGCGGACGAATTCTCGGCTCCCCCTCCACCGCGCCCCGAGCGCGGCGAAGACGATCCGAACCTCGAGTACTCGAAAAAGGCCACGGATCTGGCTCTCGAATACCTCAAGGATCAACTGGCCAAGGACAAGCCTGACCAGAAGCTGCTCGACGAGCTGAAGTGGAGTCGCGAAGACATGCAACGATTCGTCGATCAGTGGGATCGCTTCAAGAAGCAATACGCCGGCGCTGATGCCGAGACGAAAAAGAAGCTCGACGAAAAGATGGAAAGCCTCGGCTTGCGTCCCCGCGGTACGACCCTCAAAGGGGGCCAAACGCACGAGAGTCGGTCCCCGTCGGTGCGCGACTCACGCCGTAGCGAGCCTCCGGCGGAATACGCCGATCAATACCGGGCCTACACCACGGGCACGGCCAAGGGAGGGAAGGACAAATGATGAATGCGAAATGACAAATGATCGAGGGCGACCGCAAGCGCGTCTGCACCCAATCATTCAGCATTTTGCCTTCGTCATTCATCGTCCCACATCCCATGCTCGACCCTACCCCGCGCTACCTGGTGCCGTTTCATCCGAAGCGGGTGCCGCATCATTTCACGGACTTGCTGATCGTGGGCGGCGGATTGGCGGGACTACGCGCGGCGCTGGCAGTCGATCCTACCCAGAGCGTGCTGGTGATCACCAAGGACAGTTTGCTGCAATCCAGTAGCAGTTACGCCCAAGGGGGCATCGCCGGCGTCTTGGATCCGGAAGATCGCTTCGAGAATCATGTCGCCGACACGTTGCGCGCTGGGGGCGATCTGTGCGATGCCGACGTCGTCGAGATGGTCGTCCGCGAAGCCCCCGCGCGGATTCGCGAGCTCATCACCTGGGGCGCCAAGTTCGACGAAGAATCTGGCTCGCTGGCCCTGGGGCGCGAAGGGGGACATAGTCATTTTCGTATCGTCCACGCCCTGGGAGACGCCACGGGACGCGAGGTGATGCGGGCCGTTATCGAACGCGTGAAAAGCCTTCCGAACCTGGAGACCTGGCAAAACACCTGCACGCTCGATCTGCTCACCTGCGACGGAACCTGTCGTGGCGCGCTGGTCTGGAATGAGTCGCACGGCAAGACCCTGGTGTGGGCCAAGCAAACGATCTTGTGTACCGGTGGCGCCGGGCAACTCTATCGCGAGACCACGAATCCCGAAGTCGCCACCGGCGATGGCCATGCCCTGGCGTATCGCGCGGGGGCCGAGCTGCGTGATATGGAGTTCATGCAATTCCATCCGACGGTGCTCTATATCGCCGGCAGCAGCCGCAATTTGATCACCGAAGCCATGCGCGGCGAGGGAGCCTTGCTGGTCGACCGTAACGGCGTGCGGTTCATGCCCGAGTACGACGACCGCGCCGAATTAGCGCCGCGCGATGTCGTCAGCCGCGCCATCGTGACGCAGATGGAACGCACGCGGCACCCCAATGTCTATCTCGACCTGTCGCATTTGGACCCGCAGCGGGTACGCAAGCGATTTCCAGGCATTGCGGCGGTATGCGCCGAGTTCGGGATCGACATCACGCGCGACAAAATCCCGGTCCGCCCGGGTGCCCACTATATGATTGGCGGTGTGACGGTCGACGAGGTGGGCCGCACTACGGTGCCGGGCTTGTGGGCCGCCGGCGAGGTGACCTCCAGCGGTCTGCACGGTGCCAATCGGCTGGCCTCGAACAGCTTGCTCGAAGGGCTGGTATACGGCGCGCACGCGGGCGAGGGTGCATCGCGGGCCGCTCAGGCCATTGCCGATGACTTCCGTGCTCTGCCGCTGGCCAACGCCGCCGTGCCCGAGTTGGCCGAACCGCTGGATCTGACCGATATCCGCAACTCGTTGAAAAGTCTTATGTGGCGCGACGTGGGGGTCCGCCGCGACCGGGCTAGCCTGGCCGAAGCGGCCGAGATGATCGATCGCTGGTGCGGCTACGTCCTCAAGCGGCAGTTTTCGTCCCCCTCGGGCTGGCAATTACAAAACATGCTCTGCGTTGCGCGGCTGATGGCCCAGGCGGCGCTGGCTCGCGAAGAGAGTCGCGGCGTCCATTTGCGCACGGATTTTCCCCTCACCGACAACGAGCACTGGCACCGTCACATCTCCTTCCGTCGCGAATAACCGCACAGTCGTCCGATGCCGTGGCGGTTGGCAGACGAGGTACGAATTCGGGACATGAAAAGGGCGGTCCCCCGCCGCCGCGAACCATCGTCGTGCTAGACTCGTAGCTATGGACACAGGGGGAGGGGGGCAGTAACTTCTAGTCGACCCTCGCGATGGGGGTATGCTGTCCGTAGAGGACCGTGCCCTTGGGCCGCCCCAGTTTCGGGTGGTCAGAATATTTCCGTACTCTTTGTCAGGGAGTAATTTGACGATGAGTGGATCGCCCGCGAACGGACAGTCCGGTCCGGCTATGATCGAGGCCATCGGCCTGTCCAAGTACTACGGCGATTTTGCGGCCATTCGTGATGTGAGCTTCCAGGTTCGCCAGGGAGAAGTGGTGGCCTTTCTAGGCCCCAACGGCGCCGGAAAAAGCACCACCATGAAGGTCCTGACCGGCTACCTCGCTCCGTCGGCGGGCACGGCCAAGATCGCCGGCCATAACATGGCCACAGATCGTCTGGCTGGCGCCGCACGGTTGGGCTATCTGCCCGAAAACGGCCCGCTCTATCCCGATATGACCCCCCGCACGTTGCTGGAATTCTTCGCCGATGCGCGGGGCATGGGTGGCAGCCGCAAGCGCGAGAGGATCGAGGCCGTCATCGATCAATGTGCCCTAGGGGCCGTGATCGGCAAAGCCATCGGCAAGTTGTCGAAGGGGTATCGGCAGCGCGTCGGTATGGCCCAGGTATTACTGCATGAGCCCGACGTGCTGGTTCTCGACGAGCCCACGGCCGGACTCGATCCGAATCAGATCCGTGAAGTCCGCGACACGATTCGCCGCTTGGGAGAGAACAAGACGATCCTGCTGTCGACGCACATCTTGCAGGAAGTCGACGCGATGGCCAGCCGCGTGTTGTTTATCAACGAAGGCCGGCTAAAGTACGACGGCACGCCGTCGGAATTGACCCGGGACGGTAAGAGTCTCGACGAGCACTTCCATGAGTTGACCGCGAGCGAGGCCTGAAGCCAGTTCACGGAGAGAGTGCCGGAATGAGTGCCCCGGAATGAGTGCCACTGCGGCGGCCGCCTGCTGAGCGAACGCCGTCAGCCGAACAGCTCACAGCAAATTGCGTTTGATTAGCATCGTTCGGGTCCGCAGAGGATCCTGACAGTTCTTTATTTTACCGGCAATGCCATGAATGCTAACGTCATCAGTGCGATTTTCCGACGCAACTTCTTCAGCTATTTTTCCAGCCCGACGGGCTACGTCTTTATCTGCGTGTACGTGCTGCTGAGCTCGTTCGCGGCGTTCTGGCCGAACGAGTTCTTCAACACGAACCTGGCGAATCTCGACCAGTTGAACAAATACCTGCCGTACATTCTGCTGGTATTCATTCCCGCCATCACGATGAGCATCTGGGCCGACGAGCGGCGGCAGGGGACCGACGAGCTGCTGCTGACGATTCCGGCCCACGACTTCGACGTGGTGATTGGCAAGTACCTGGCCGCGGTGGCGATTTTCAGCGTGGCGCTGGTGTTCTCTTTGTTCTGCAACTTTGTCGTGCTCAGCTGGCTCGGCGCGCCCGACGTGGGCTTGTTTTTCGCAACCTATGCGGGCTACTGGTTCGTGGGGCTGGCCATGCTCTCGATCGGCATGGTGGCCAGCTTTCTGACCGGCAACCTGACGGTGGGGTTCGTGCTGGGGGCCTTGTTCAACGCTCCTTTGGCGTTTGCCGCTTCGGCCGACGTGATCCTGCCGCCGCCGGTGGCCCTGGCCGTGAAGGGTTGGAGCCTGGAAAGCCAGTTCCGTGACTTCGGCCGGGGCGTGATCAGCCTGTCGAGCGTGGCATTTTTCCTGCTGATCGTGGCGGCCATGTTGTATCTCAGCATACTGCTGATCAGTCGTCGCCATTGGCAGGGGGGCAAGGATGGCGCATCGTTGGGCACGCACTACCTGGTGCGCGCCGTATCGCTTTTGCTGGCCGCCATGGGACTGGTTCTGATCAGTCAGCGATTTGACCATCGTTTGGACATCAGCAGCGAGCAGCTCAGCAGCCTTTCGCCGCAAACCCGCAAACTGGTCGGCGAACTCGACGCCAAGCATCCGGTCCGCATCGACGCCTACATCAGCCCCAACGTGCCTGAATCGTATGTCGAGACCCGACTGAATTTGATCTCGGCCTTGCGCGAGTTCGAGGCGCTCGACCGCAGCAAGATCATTCTGGCGATTCACGATACAGAGCCCCTCAGCGAGAATGCCGACCGTGCCGAGCAGCAATACGGCATCGGCGGACGCAAGGTACTTTCCCGCTCGCGCGGTGCCATTACCGAGGACGAAATCTACCTGGGCCTGGCCTGTACGTCGGGCTTGAACAAAGTGGTCATTCCGTTCGTGAATCGCGGCATTCCAGTCGAGTACGAGTTGGCCCGCTCAATTTGCACCGTCAGCCAGCAAAAGCGCAAGCGGCTGGGCGTGTTGATCACAGATGCCAAAATGTTCGGCGGGTTCGATCAGCAGACGTTTCGCCCCTCGCCCGAAGAGCCATTGATCGAAGAGTTGAAAAAGCAGTACGACGTTGTGCAGGTCAGCGCCGAAGCACCGATCAACGAACAGTACGACGTGCTCTTAGCCGTGCAGCCATCCTCGCTGTCGCAAGAGCAGATGAATAACTTTATCGACGTGGTGCGTCGCGGACAGCCGACCGCCATCTTCGAGGACCCCTTCCCGCTGTTGGCCCACGGAGTGCCGGCCACCAGTGCCGAAAAGCAGCCGCAAGGGGGCATGATGGGCATGCAGCAACGTCCCACGCCCAAGGGAAACATCCAACCGTTGTGGGATTTGCTGGGCGTCGACTTTTCGGCCAACCAGATCGTGTGGCAGGATTACAACCCCTTCAAGAAGTTCCTGGAATTTCCCCTGGAGTTCGTCTTCGTCGACACCGGGTTGGATGCTTCCCGAGTGTTTCAGCAAAACGACTCGATCAGCTCGGGCCTGCAAATGCTGTTGTTCGTCTTCCCGGGCTACCTGCAAAAGCTGAATGCTTCGCCGTTGGCCTTCGAGGAACTGATCAAAACCGGCACCAAAACCGGTATCGTGGCCTACGACCAGATCCTCATGCCGGCGTTCTTCGGTTCCGGGGGCGGGTTGAATCCCCAGCGCCGCTGGGTCGGTACCGGGCACGAGTACACGGTGGCCGCGCGCATTCACGGCAAGCTCCCCAGCGGTGCGGCCGAGCCCGCCGCCAAAGACGCCGAAGGCAAGGACAAGCCGGCCGACACGGCGCCCGAAATCAATGTGGTGCTGGTCGCCGACATCGATCCCTTGTACCGCGACTTTTTCGAGCTCCGGGCCCAAGGTTCGGACCCCGATCGCGAGTTCAATCTCAATGCCGATAACGTCACCTTCGTGCTCAACACGTTGGACGCGTTGGCTCATGACGATCGCTTCATCGACATTCGCAAGCGTCGTCCGCAGCATCGCGTGCTGACGAAGATCGAGAATCAGATGGATTCGGCCCGCGATGCCAGCATCGAGAAGCGCAAGAAGTTTAACGAGGACTTCGATCAAGCCATCGCCAAGGAGCAGCAAAAACTCAGCGATAAGGTCGACGAGCTGAAGAAGGCCGGCGGCGATACCAAGTCGATGCTGCAGCAGATCGCCATGGCCCAGGCCGCCGGGCAGGCTGAACTGGAGAGAAAAACCAACGACATGCGCAAAACGCGCGACAAAGAGATCAAGAAAATCGATACCGACCTGGCCACCCAAGTGCGCGCGGTGCAGGACAAGTACAAGCTGTGGGCCGTGATCCTGCCGCCGATTCCGCCTTTGTTGGTCGGCCTGGGAGTTTATTTCAGCCGTCGGGCAAAAGAACGCGAAGGCGTGGCCCGCTCGCGGCTGCGAGTGTAAAAGGCCGGCTGGCGCTGTGTTTCACTTTGTCGAACAATGCCATACCGGCCGGCGAACTCGCAGCAACGATCATTCGCCAGCCGCCCCATAACAACTGACTACTGCCAACCGGCCACGAGTCCATGAGCATAGTTGCCGAGAATGTGGAGAAGCGACATATGAACGAGAACACCAAGACGCTGTCGTTCGTCGGGGTTGCCGCCGGCCTGTTATTGGCGGCCTGGATGCTGCGGCCCTCCCCGGTGTCGGTCGAGATACAAGACGACATCGGTCAGGAGTTCTTCCCGGCCTTCAAAGATCCGTTGGCCGCCACGACCATGGAAGTTGTCGAGTACGACAATGACTCCGGCATGCTGCGGCCGTTCAAGGTCACGCAGATCGACGGGGTATGGTCCATCCCCTCGCACGAAAACTATCCGGCCGACGCCAAAAACCAGCTGGAGCAGGCGGCCGTCAGCGTCATCGGCCTCGAGAAGCTGTCGATGGTCTCCGACTCGCCGGCCGATCACGAAACCTACGGTGTGGTCGATCCCGACGCCAACAAGCTCGAAGCCGGCACCTCGGGCATCGGCAAGCGGGTGACCCTGGAAGACAAGAGCGGCAACAAGCTGGCTCAGTTCATCATCGGCAAGAAAGATCCCGATCGCCCCGAGTTGCACTTTGTCCGCGTTCCCGGACAAGACCGCGTCTACAAGGCCGTCGTCAAGACCGAGAAGTTGTCGACCAAGTTCCAGAACTGGATCGAAGAAGACCTGCTGAAGCTCAACGCCTTCGATATCAAAGAGGTCGTGATCGACGACCATAGCGTCGACGAGCTCAACCAGGCGATCGTGCAGCGCGGCATGGCCGTGGTCGACTACGACAACAAGGATTCGAAGTGGAAGCTGGTCGACATGAAGACGATCGACCCGGCCACGCGCGAATGGAAAGAAGTGACGGTCCCCGAGGACGAAGAACTCGATACGCAGAAGCTCAATGACCTGAAAACGGCCCTCGACGACCTGAAGATCGTCGACGTGCGCCACAAGCCGGCGGGTCTCAGCAAGGACCTGCGTGCCGGGGCCGAGCTGATGGCCGATCGCGCCACCCGCATGGGTCTGCAACAACGCGGTTTCTACCTGGTGCCGACCCAAGAGGGCCCCGAGTTGTTCTCGAACGAGGGCGAGGTCAAATGCGGTCTGAATGACGGCGTCGAGTACGTGCTGCGGTTTGGCGAAATCGCGGGCCGCACCAGCAGCGATTCGGACGAGGATAAAGAGGAGGGAGACAAGGCGGCTGACGACAAGGACGCGGCCGCTGACAAGGGAGCTGATAAGAAGGACGACGCCACCAAAGAAAAAGGGGTCGATCGCTTCATCATGGTCACGGCGCAGTTCCGCAAGGACCTGATCCCGCCCCCCGAGCTGCAACCGCTCGACGACGCCGCGGAAGAGTCCGGCGACAAACCGGCCGAGACGCCCGAGGCCAAGCCCGCCGACGCAGCACCGGCAGTCGAAGAACCCAAAAAAGACTCTGCTTCTAGCAAGTCGGTGCAGCCGGGCGACGAGAATCTGCTGGCGCTAGCCGACGACGCGCAGCCGCCGGCCGCCGAGCCATCGAAAACCGAAGAGTCCAAGGCCGGAGAGACCAAAGCCGATGCCCAGCCCGCCGCCGCAGAGCCTGCGGCCGACAAGCCGGCCGAAGATGCATCCGCGGCTAAGAAGCCGGATGCCCCGGTCGATCCAGACGCCGTTGCCGAAGCCGCCGAAAAGGCTCAGGCCGCGAAGGCCGCCGAGCGCAAGCGCATTGAGGAAGACAACAAGCGCAAGCAGGACGAATACGACAAAAAGGTCGAAGCTGGCGAAAAACGCGTTCAAGAGTTGAACGATCGTTTCGCCGACTGGTACTTCGTCATCTCGGACGCCACCTACCAGAAGATTCACATCGGCCGAGATCAGTTGCTCAAGAAGAAGACCGAGCCACAGCAGGGCCAAGGAACCGCGCCTGTTGATCCTGACGTCCTCAAAAACCTGCTGCCGCCGAAGTAACAAGCAGTCCGTACGGCGATGATCTGCACGAGACGAGCGGCTTCGTCCCTCATTTGGCTGCGGGCGCGCGGCGGTCCCCAGCGCGCCTTATTCCTCCTGCCCCAGCTCGTGCAGCAGGTCGAACGTAAAAATGCCCGAGTCGTGGCCGTCGCTAAACGTGATGGAATACGCGTAGTGCCCCACGGGTTTCATCGACAAGAGTGTGAGCGGCTTCGTTTCGGCCGGCGAGAGCACTGTCAGCATCGTCGGCGGCGGAGGGGGCAGCATCCGTTTCTCGCGACAGGTGGCGCAGGGGCACTCGTCGCGCAGCTCGCGCACCGTGTACTTGCGTGTGAGGTCATCGCTCCATTCGATCCGCAGTGTGCCGTCGGCCGCCAGAGTCAGTTTTGTCGGATGAATCGGCATCGGTTGTATTTTGTCTTTCCGTGTGCGACGCGACAATCCCGCCTGGGCTTGCCCCCAGATGACCCCGGGGCTCGCCCCTCAAGCGACGTCATGGTCCTTACGTGAACCAAGAACGCTGTGCGCTTGAAGTAACAGCCTTTTGGGTATCACACGTCCGGCTGTTACCGGCCGGCGCCTTGTCATTCAATCTCGGCTAGGGCTGTCAGCAGGCGATCGATCTCTTCCGTGGTGTTGTAGTGCAAAAGGCCAATCCGCACGACCCCCTCCGGCTCAAGCCGCAGGGCCTCGGTCAGCGGCAGCGCGTAGAAGTTGCCGTGCCACACGAAGATACCGTCGGCGGCCAGGCGGCTGGCGACTTCGTGCGCCGTCAACTCGGCATGCTTGATGGCCACCGTGGGGACACGCTCGTCCAATCGTGCAGTACCGGGAATGCCCCATAGCTTGAAGCGCGGCAACTCGGCCAATCCCGATAGTAGCCGTCCGGCCAACTGGGTCTCGTAGGCGGCAATCGTCGCGAATGCCGCGGCTAGGGCCGTGCGCCGCGCCGCGCGCGTCGGGTCGGCCGTCCGCCCCAGGTCGGCCAGGTATTCGATCGCGGCCAGCGTGCCGGCGATCCCTTCGTGATTCTGCGTGCCGGTCATCCAGCGATCCGGCACGTTGTCGGATGCGGGTCGCACTTTATAAGCGGGCAGACCCTCGAACAGCTCACGCCGCCCCCACAGAATTCCCACGTGCGGGCCAAAGAATTTATAGGCCGAGCAGGCCAGGAAATCGCAATCCCAGGCCTCGACGTCGATCAGGCGGTGCGGCGCGTAATGGACGGCGTCGAGAAAGACGAGCGCCCCCACCTTATGCGCAAGAGCGGTTATCTCGGCCACGGGGTTCACCGTGCCCACGGCGTTGGAAGCGCAGCCGACGGCCACCAGCCGTGTCCGCGGCGACAGCTTGGCCCGCAGGTCGTCTATATCCAAAGTGCAATCGTCTGGGAGAATTTCGATATGACGAATCGTGGCGCCGGCGTCGCGCGCGGCCATCATCCAGGGAGTGACGTTGGCATCGTGATCAAGCCGCGAGACGACGATTTCGTCCCCCGGCTGCCAGGTTCGCCCTAGCGCGCGGCTGAGCGCGAACGTCAGCGTGGTCATGTTGGCGCCGAAGGCTACTAGCTGCGGATCCGCGCTGCCGACAAAATCGGCCGCGGCCTCGTGCGCCGTCCCCAGCATGGCGTCGCTCTCGCGACTGGTGGCGAACAGGCCGCCATGATTTGCATTGTGCGTTGCCAGGTATTGGCCCATCGCGTCGATCACGCGCTGCGGCACCTGGCTGCCGGCGGGCCCGTCGAAAAAGATGGCCGGTCGACCAGCTACCTCGCGCGCCAGTGCCGGAAATTGCTTTCGGCAGGCGGCCACGTCCAAGGGTGTCATCCGCGAGTCACTTTTCAGACTGTGCAAAACGCCTCCTCCTTCCAATCCGTGACAAACATGCAGCCGGGGCTGTGTGTGATGGCGATTTCTGGCGCGGCGGCAGCCAAGGCCAGCTGCGGCGTCACTCCGCAGGCCCAAAAAACTGGGATCTCTCCCTCCTCGATCGTTACCGCATCGCCGAAATCAGGTCGCGCCAAATCCGCGATGCCCAGCGCCGCGGGATCGCCGACGTGCAGGGGTGCGCCGTGCATAGCCGGGTAACGACCCGTCACTTCGATCACCTGCTCGATTTGCTCAATGCGGTAAGGCCGCATGCTGACCACCAGCGGCCCGGCAAAACGCCCCGCCGGCTGGCAGGCGATGCTGGTGCGATACATCGGCACGTTGCGCCTCTGGTGAATGTGTCGGACCGGCAAGCCGGCCGCCTCGAGCGCTGTTTCAAACGTGAAGGAGCAACCGAGCAAGAACGCCACGAAATCCGCGCGCCACAAGGAACGCACGTCGGCCGATTCTTCCGCGCGCGGCACACCATGATCGAAAACTCGATAGCGAGGAACATCACTGCGCAGGTCGGCGCCGGGCGCCGACCGAAATGGCTCGGGATTCCCGGGCGCTGTCTCTTCCAAGAGTGGGCAGGGGCGATCGTTCAGGCGACAGAACGCGGCGAAATCGCGGGCCGCGGTCTGTGGCAGGATGACCAGGTTGGCTTGCACGAATCCGCGCGCCATGCCGGCCGTGGGCCCTGCCAGTTTACCGCTGCGCGCGGCCGCGCGCACCTGGTATGCCTGTGCCGTGCCGTAGTCCGCGGGGCTGGTCATCGTTTGCAGTTGTCAGCGATGGTCAGTGTCAACGATTGTCGACGAATCGCGCGCCCTTCCCCTCGAACCGCGGCAGCGTGCCCAACGCGACC
>DASXEJ010000058.1 GCA_036490175.1 Pirellulales bacterium
CAAGCTGTGCGAACGTGCCGACGCAGGCCAAGGCCGCAAAGGGGCCAAACGAGGGCCAGCGTACTCGACCACTGAGGGCGCCGGCCGCCACCAAAGTCGTAGCCGCCAGCATAGTCGGCACTGCCTTGACGCAGGATACGAGCAGCGGATCGCAATGCGTGAGCCAGCGCAAGCAAATGTTCGCGCAACTATACCCCAGCGATGAGACAGCGCTCAGGACCGTGCCCAAGAGAAAGGGCTCGACCCGCATCATGGCGGCGTAGGCTCTGCGACTGGTGGACTTCACGGCGCGAATTGTATGCGAGATGATACGCTCTGGGGAGACAGATCGGGCGGGAGCGGAGGCATGTGACTTTGTCGTAAGTTTAATATACGCAGCGCGTATTTGCGGCATGTTAGGTCCCCGCGTGATTTGTGCCCGGCTTTTACCGCAAAGCAGCGAAAGTCTGATCCTGCGTGCATGTTCCAACTTCGTTCGGAACGCGCATCGCTAGCGTTGAATAAACGGACACCCCCGGTGTGAGGAATGTTCAGCTGTGACACGCTCGGAGCCAAGCGCTGCCGCCACCCAAGAATTTGTCCGCCGCATTCATGGTGCCGGCACCCGGTTGGTGCTGGTTACCACGGGGGGTGCAAGCCAGGCGATACCGGCGCTGCTGACAGTGCCTGGCGCGTCGCGCACGGTTCTCGAGGCGGCGGTCCCCTATTCGGCTGCCGCATTAATGGTTTGGCTAAAAACCGAGCCGGAAAACTTTTGCAGCGAGCACACGGCACGGCTCATGGCCATGGCCGCCTACCAACGCGCCACAGCATACGCACAGCGCGAACCGTCTGGAGGCAATGTTGTCGGCGTGGCGTGTACCGCAAGTCTGGCGAGCGACAGGCCCAAGCTGGGCGCCCATCGCATCCACGTTGCCGCGCAATCCGCCGAGTTTACGGCCGTCGCGTCGTTAGAGTTGTCCAAGGGCGTACGCGATCGCGGTGGCGAGGAACTACTGGCGGCGCAACTGCTGTTGAATATGGTAGCCCGCGCGTGCGCGCTAAAAGATCGCGTGTCATTAGAACTGCAAACCTCGGAGCACGTTATCGAAGAGGAGACCGTGGCGCCCGTGCCTTGGCGACAGCTCTTTGCCGGCGAACGGAACATCGTACAGGCCAACGAATCCCGCGCTATGACCAGTGCTCAGCAGACAATCGATTCGGCTCGGCCGTCAATCCCCGCGCGTCGAGCGATATTTCCGGGCGCCTTTCATCCGTTGCACGACGGCCATCGCCGCATGGCACAGGTTGCAGCGGAACAGTTGCACACATCGATCGAATGGGAGCTATCCATTACCAATGTCGACAAGCCCCCGCTCGATTTCCACGAGATACGGTTGCGCAGCGCTCAGATTCCGCCCGCCGCGCCCTTGTGGCTGACCAGAGCGCCGACGTTCCTTGAAAAAGCTCGACTGTTCCCGGATTCCACGTTCATCGTCGGGATCGATACTGCCAAGCGCATTGCCGAGCCGCGCTACTATCACGACGCGGTGGAATGTGCCGCGGCCATCACAGGCATTGCGGCGGCAGGCTGCCGTTTTCTGGTCTTCGGCCGCAAGACGGCCGAGGGATTCGAGATGTTAGCCGACCTGAGTCTTCCACCAGGGTTGCGCGAGATCTGTGAACAAGTGCCGGCGGGCACCTTTCGCGAAGATATATCCTCGACCGAGCTACGACGCAAGTCAGGTCAATAAACGGTACCGAGGCACTACTGCTTTATACACCATAGGTGATCTGTGCCGCGCAGGAACAGCGCACCATTGGCGGCTGCCGGCGTGGCCCAGCACATTTCGTCGAGCTTGTTCTCCGCCAGAAGCTCAAAATCCGGTCCGGCTTTGATGACAAATGTCTGTCCCCCTTCGTCCAAGCAGAAAACCTTGCCATCGTTCGCCCAAGGGGACGCCGTAAAGCCCTTCGCATCCGGTACGCGTTGTTGGTAAGCCTTGGTGCCATCCGCGGCGTTGTAACAGCTAAGCAGTCCGCCGCGCTGTTCCAGTACGTACAGATACCCCCGATACACAAGTGGCGAGGCCATCGGCGGGCCGCCACGGGGAACCGACCATGCGATCTGCTCAGGCTGATCGGCGCCCGATGCCAGTTCAAAACTGCCGGTCGCGCCGGCGCGAATAGCCACCAGCGGTCCGCTCCCACCCATGCCGCCGCCTGTGCCCAAGTAAACTCGCTCGTCATCGCCGACGGGTGTGGCCGAGCAGCGGCCGCGCATATTTGCCAGAGTCCACAGCACCTTGCCGTCGATTGGATCGTAGGAGATGGCATGCTGACCCGACACGGTAACCAACTCCGTACGAACCTTGTTGCGCCACAGGTTGGGCGTCGCCCAACTCGACTTGTCATCGCGGGCGACTCGCCATTTCTCCTCACCGGTCAGCTTATCGAGCGCCACCAGGAATGACGCCTTGTCGTTATCGCACTGCATGATCAAGCAGCGATCGGCCAGCACCGGCGAGCTTCCCGTCCCCCATCCCATCGCCATGGGATACGAGCCAAAATCCTTGGTCCAAATCAGCTTTCCATCGAGGTCGTAGCAAAACACGCCGGTCATGCCGAAGTACGCATAGACGCGCTGACCATCAGTGACCGGCGTTTCCGACGCGTAGGTATTGGTGCGATGCGTAGGAATCGAGGGCTTCCGCTCGGTGGCAAGCTGCTTCCAAATCACGTTGCCCGTATTACGGTCGAGGCAATAGACCTCGAATTGGTACAGGACATCGGGCGCCTGACCACCGCCGCGACCCCCAAAGCCTCCGCCACCCGGCCCGCGGCCCCCGCGCCGCCTACCTGCACCGTCGTTCGGCGCTGGGTCACCGTCGGCACCGGGACGTGGGCGATTCGCACCGTCCCCTTGAGATCCTGCTGCACGAGGTTCATCCCCGTCGGTCTCATCGCCGACGGGTCTGTCTGCCGGCGGTCGTCCACCGCCCGGCCTTCCACCGCCGCCACCAGATGGTTGCGGTTTCGATTGGTTTTCTGTGATCGCCGCGGTGAGAAAGACCTTATCACCCCAAATAACTGGCGAAGACCAGCCCACGCCGGGCAGTATCGCTTTCCAGCGAATGTTTTGATCGGCCGCCCATTGGGTCGGCAATGGGGCGTCGTCCCCTAGTCCGCTGCCGCCGGGTCCACGGAATTGCGGCCAGTCGGCCGCCATCGCCGCAAGACAAAGGACCATCCCGAGGCAAAATCCAACTGTGAAGCCGAACGATCGCACCATTGGATTCTTCTCCGTAAGAGTTTGGGGGCACCCAATATCGACTTTTCGTCAAAGCGTCCGGCGCGCAGGGTAACTCAGGAGCAGTAAACCCCACAACACCGGCAGGGTTTTGTGAGCCGTGAAGAAAAGTACGCAATGCGATCGATCGGAGATGCTTGATGAAAGCAACGCCAGCATGCCGAACTATGGACAAATACTAGTGGTAGGTGTCGCGCGTTCAAGCCAGGATCTCACGAATCGTCTCACCGCGCGCGATGGGAAAGGGACGGCCCAAGGGATCGTGTAACTCGGTCGAAGGGGGGATTCCCAGCGAGTGAAATATGGTGGCCAACAGGTCCGGCGGTCGAACCACTCCGTCCTTGGGTTCACCCCCCAACGCGTCCGAGGCGCCGTGTATGAGCCCACCCCGAATTCCACCCCCAGCCAGGGTAACGGAGAAGACGCTCCCCCAATGATCTCGTCCGCCAACGGCATTGATCTTCGGGCTGCGGCCGAATTCCGACATACAGACCACCAGAGTCTCGTCCAACAGGCCGCGTTCGACGAGGTCTGTCAGCAGTGCCGAATACGCCTGGTCAAACGGCGGCAGTAGCACGGTTTTTAGCCGGTTTGCCTCGCGCACGTGGGAATCCCAACAAGGTCCGTCCATAGGCTCGTCCGGCGAACGGAACCAATTAACCTGCACCAGGCGCACGCCTGCTTCGATCAACCGCCGAGACAGCAGCACACTTTGTCCGAATTGCGATCGGCCATAGCGATCGCGGGCTGCCTCCTGCTCGCGGGCCAGGTCGAATGCATCGCGCGCCTGTCGAGACGTCAGCAAATCAAAGGCCTGGCCCGTCGCCTTGCCATACGCGCCCTGGAAATTCGCTTGCCGTTGCGTGTCCGCGGCCAGGCGGTCGATCTCGCCCAGCAGCGTCCGCCGGTCGCGCATGCGATCCAGCGAGAGTTCCGTGGGCAACGAAAACTCGGGAATGCGAAAATCCGCGGCGGCCGGATGGCAACGAAATAGCCACGGATCGTTCGTGCGACCAAGAAAGCCCGCGTCTTGGCCCGGCCAGATTGAACCATCGGTGTTCCAGATGTGATGGGGCAGGCGCACGGCACTGGGAAGCGCCGTGTTGGACGATTGCATGGCGCGCGACACTGCGGCAAAGCTCGGCCAGTTATTCGGTGCGCCCGGATTGACGTTTTCGGCGTTCATCGGCTGGTGAGGAACGCCGGTCAGCATGTAATAGCCGCTCGACGAGTGGGCATTGTCGCCGGTGCGCATGGCACGCAGCAGGCACAAGTGCTCGGCCAGGGTGGCCGTCTTCGGCATCAGCTCGCTAATCATGATCCCAGGCGCGCTAGTTGCGATCGGCGCAAACTCGCCGCGCACCTCAACAGGGGCGTGGGGCTTCGGATCCCAGGTCGAATGCTGCGCAGGCCCTCCCATCAAAAACAGCACAATGCACGACTTGGCCCTACCCGCAGGCTCACTAACGCTAGCTGTGCGAGCCGCGCCTTCGTGACGCAGGATGTCCGCCAACGACAGGCTCATCGCTCCTAACCCGCCCACGCGCAGCAACTCGCGCCGCGAAATCCGATCGCACAGCCGAACGGGTGATGTCGTGACGTGAAGCATTAATGCTGCTCCGGCGGCCCAGGCGAGCCACCATCCGCGGGTTTCAATCAGCGTACAGTATGAGGTTGAACGGCGGTGGGGCACTCGTGCCCTTCGGCCCTGGCAAGTGGGGACTCTTGGCGCTGTTAGTATACTTGCCGACGCCAGCGATTGGCTACGTCGCCGGCCACTCTGGCAGTGGCTGCTTACAATTCGTCAAGGTGGCGCGGCCAGGCATCTTTGAGTAATCGCGAGAGCGAACGATCGGCCAGAATCTGCCCGCCCGTCTGACAGCCGGGACAATAGTTCGTCTCGTTGTCTGCGTAACGAATTCGCTGCACAGGTGCCCCGCACACCGGGCAGGGCTTTCCGAATCGACCATGTACGGCCATCTCAGGCCGAAAAGCAGTGACCTTCTCGGGAAAGCTGTCGCCTGCTTCCTGCCGTAGCCGTTCGATCCATTCTGTCAAAACGTCGCGTGTGGCGTTGAACAGTCTCGCGACGTCGTCGAGCGGCAGTTTTTGCGTCAGAGCAAACGGCGAGAGACACGCGCGATGCAATATCTCGTCGGAATAGGCATTTCCGATCCCGCTGAAAAGCGCCGGATCCGTCAGCGCCCGTTTAAGAGTATGGCTGCGCGAGCGCAAGACGCTGGCGAATTCTTCGCCCTTCGCGGCCAACACGTCGAGTCCGCCGGGATCGTGCTGGCAAAGTGCATCCTTCCCGCGAACAACGTAGAGAGCCGCGCGACGTTTGGCGCCGGCTTCGGTCAAAACCAGCGTCCCGTGGTCAAAGTCAAATGCCGCCAGGTTGTACTTGCCGCCAAGCGTTGCGCCGGGCGACTTCCAGTGCAAGCGACCGGCGATCATGAGGTGCAAGACGATCCATAGATCCTCGTCCAGCCCGATGGCGATCCGCTTGCCCAATCGCCTGAGCGAGCGCACCGTCTTGCCATCAACGGATTCAAGAGGTGGGTCGAACGTTCGCAACAGAAAGGGACTGTTGATTCGTACCCGCAGCAATGGCTTTCCCAAAATGCGCTGTTCGAGGGCTTTTAGATAGACCGTGATGTCTGGGAGCTCGGGCATGGCGATATTACTTGGGCCAGTCATTAAGGCTTGCAGCGACTCGCCCGCCGAAACATTGTTGCCGCATTGTGACGCCTACGATCTCGCTAGTCATTTAAACGGATCGCCGCGGCCGCGACAAACGTCACGCTGCTCGCGGCGCGTATGGGGCAAAATCGTGCGGAATTGCTATAGTACCACGCGAATGAGATCGCCAGCGTCAGGGACTTCGCGTGATGATGAACCAACAAGAGCTGCTGGAACGGATCGACTCGACAAAAGAAGTAGTTATCGAGCTCGGTTGCGGCCCGAACAAACGTCCCGGCGCGATCGGCTTCGACCGATTTCCACTCCCCGGTGTCGACTTTGTGGCGGATCTGGAAGCCGGATTGGACTTTTTGCCGGACAATTCAGTGGACGAGTTCTACTCTAAGCACGTGCTGGAGCACATCGAGAACTTCGAGCCGTTGATGCGGGGCATCCATCGCGCGCTTAAGCCCACGGGACGTAAAGTGGCAGTTGTTCCCCATTTCTCCAACCCTTATTACTATTCCGACTATACGCACAAACGATTCTTCGGACTGTATACGTTCGACTATATGGCCGACCGCGATCGTCGTTATCGCCGCAGCATTCCCAACTTCTACGTCGACTTTCGGTTCCGCGTTGTGTCGCGGAAGTTGAAATTCCGCTCGAAATTCTTTGTTCGCGACCAGATCAAAAGTCTGCAGAAGCGGCTGTTTAATCTCAATCCGTACATGCAGGAATTGTACGAAGAGTCGCTGTGCTATTGGTTTCCTTGTCACGAACTAGAATTCGTGCTGACGCCGGTGAAACCACCGCCGTCTCACTCGTAGGCGATGGCCGACAACAAATCGAGTCTCGCCGCGCGCTCGCCAGGAGACCAGGCCGCCAGCAACGTCATTAACAGGCAGCCGCCCACGTTAGCCACCAGCAGCCAGGCATGCAGCGTAAAGGGTACCGAATGCCCTAACACGGGCTCGTTGCACAAGTGGATAATGCCGGCCGTAACGATTCCGGCCAATGTACCCGTCGCCGCGCCCAGAATGCCCAAGAGGGACGACTCACATAAGACCAGTTTGCGGGTTTGCCCGCGTGTCATTCCCACGATCCTCAGCAAGCCCAGCTCGCGGGTCTGTTCCAAAACACTCATGGTCAACGTATTGGCCACTGCAATGCCGCCGACGACAAAGCCCATCGCCAGCAGCAGCCACAGACCCGCGACAATGCCGTTGATCAGTCGGTCCAGTCGACCGCGCAAATCGGCGAGCGACTGCACGATTAGCCCTTCCTCGGCGGCAAACGGCTCGAGGCCGGTGGCGAACGATTCCATCGACGTTCCCGGCGTGGCCCGCACCATGTAGGTCTCGGCGGGACCCAAGTCCACGATTTTGGCCGCCGTCGCCCGATCGAGATAGGTTACCAGTCCCCCGAGCATGTAATCGCCCACCAAGCCGGCGATCTTTACATTGAAGGCGCGTCCTTGCAGTTCCATGCGCAGAGTATCGCCCTTGCTGACGTGAAGCTTGCGGGCCATCACGCTACTTACCACTGCCGCGCCATCTTGTAAGCCGGCCCGAATTTCCTTTTCCTCTCCCGCACCAACGGCCCAGGGAAGTGCGACATCGGGCAAGAAGTCACGCACGATGCAGATTCCGGGCATTCCGGCGGCGCGCGTGGGCAGGATGCGGACCTCGATCACATGGCTCACATTTGGCTGGGCAGCCAACGCCGCGGAAATCGCCGTGCGTTCTTGCGAAGCCTCGGCGCGGTCGTTGGCCGTGGGGTCGATTAAGAACACGTCGCCGGCCAACGAACGGCGATACCACTCGCGGATGTCGTCGACATTGTTGACGATTGCCGTCCCTAGTCCCAGTCCGTTGCTGATTGCCACCACCAACACGCCTACGGTCAGTCCAGTGCGCGTTGAGCGTTGCCTCAGCTGCTCGGCCGCCAGTTCCCCTTCCATGCGCATCCAAGGAGCCAGCAACCACGCTGCGCCGCTGACGACCGGCACCAGCACCACCGGAATCAAGGCAATAAACGCGACCAGCATTAGCAGACCAGCCGGAATCGCGGCTTGGGCCGGAAGGCGTTCGAAGACCACCAGCAACATCAAAATAATGGCAGCGCAAATAGCCAGTGTGCTCGCGCAAACGGCCCACAGTGGAAAGCGTTCTGCGCGTCGGAGTTCGACGTCACCCAGGGCTTCGCGCGCGGAAACCTTGCGCGATTGCCAGGCCGGTACCAATGCCGCCACGGCGGCCACAAGCGGACCCAGCGCCAGTGCGATAGCAATCGCAGACCAGGGGGCCGTTGGCGGCGGAAGGTGCGCATCGACCAACTTTTGCATGCCCAGCGACAAACCACGCCCCAGCAACAGGCCCAGAGGAATGCCGAGGGCCGAACCAACCAGGCCCATCGACAACCCTTCGGTCAGATGACACCCGACGATTTGTCGAGTCGTCGCGCCGAGTACGCGGAGCACCGCCACATCGCGGCGACGCTCACTAAAATTCATGCGCAGCGTATTCAAAATGATGAAGACGGCCATGGCCAGCGATAGTGTTCCCGCGAAACGCAGCGCAAGCTCGGTCGATTTCAAGGTGGAATCTACTTGTTCCATCTTGCCGACGGGCACCTGCACCAGCAGATTCTCGGGCAACCGCGCCGCGATGGCACCGCGGACCGCTTCACGATCACTGTTTTCATCCACAAATATACGGACTCGATCGGCTTGTCCCTCGAGTCCAAAGAACTCTTGGACCGTGGACAGGGGCAGCACCATCGATGCCGCGGGCGCAACTTCGGCCAAAACGGCCGCGGGCACGAGCCCGACAATCGTGACCGTCCGCGGACCGCGACGCGTAAGCAACGTTAAACGATCTCCTTCGGCGATTTTGCGCGACGCGGCCAACTCGGCCGACAGCACCGCGTCGTTGCGTTCCTGACACGCCCTGCCCGAGGCTAACGGCAACGCACCCCAAGCCACCTGGGAGTCTGGGGGTATGCCAAGCAGAACGCAACGGAGCCTTTTCCCCTGCCGGCGGGCCAACGTGGCACGCGTTACTAGCGGAAAGCTTCCCTCAGCACCAGCAATGCCGTCGACGTTGGGAACGTCGCCCACGTTCAAACGACCGCCAGACAGCGAGACAACCTCCAATGCTGGCCGGCCGCCGATCTCTTTCGAAAGATTCCGCACTCCCACCCGAACGGTAGTTTGCGCGAGCGCAGTGCCCAACACAGCCGCCACAGCGATCGCGACGCTGAGCATCGACAACGCCGTCCGCGCCTTCCGCTGGCGCCATTGCCGCACGACCAGGTGAAGTAGGTCCATCAACGGGCTCTCTAGCGCGGCAATGCAAAGGTTGACGGAACAGACGCATGTTCGACGCCCGGCAGCACATTGCCGTCTTGCATCCGGACGATGCGGCTAGCCTGGCGCGCCATGTCTACATCGTGCGTCACCATGACGATGGTTTGCCCTTGCTCGACGCAATCCCGCAGCAATTCCATGACGTGCTGCCCGTTGGCACTGTCGAGTGCGCCAGTTGGCTCGTCTGCGAGCACGACCGCCGGCCGCACTACTAAGGCCCGCGCGATGGCAACGCGCTGCTGCTCGCCTCCTGACATCTCGTGCGGAAAATGGTCGGCGCGATGGGCAATTCCCACCCGGTCGAGAACATCCAGGGCCTGCTTACGGGCCGCGGCGCGTCGTACACCGTCGATTCGCAAGGGTAACGCGACATTTTCCACGGCCGACAGCGTGGACAATAGATTCATTTTCTGAAAGATGAATCCCAGCTGTCGCCGGCGTACGATGCTACGCGCCGTGTCGTCGAGGCTGCCAAAGTCCTGGCCGTTGAGCAGCACGCGTCCAGTCGTAGGTGGATCGATGCCCCCCAGTACATGGAGGAGCGTGCTTTTCCCACAACCCGAGGGGCCCATAATGGCCAGGAACTCGCCGCCTTCGACGCGTACGTCAACGTCTTGCAGGGCCCGTACCTTAACGGTTTCGGTCCCATACTGCTTACAAACGCCGATGGTTTCCAAGATAGGCATGAGGCTACTGGTAAGGGCGCGGTTCAGGGAAGATAAAAAAGCGATTCCTGGCGCGTGCGTCAGAACACTCTTCTCTCGTTTGGAGAAAAGAACGCCTGAGAGGTCATCGGTTCGGGACACTACCCTTGGCTAACCACTCTCGAACAGAGAGAGCGGCCTGACGCGGCGCTCATGGTGAATTCGCTCCCCATTCATAGTAGTCAGGTCTGCACCACGCTGCCACGGGACACAGCGGTGTACAACAAGCAATTCCGCCCATTTAAAG
>DASXEJ010000059.1 GCA_036490175.1 Pirellulales bacterium
CGAATCATACCGCGCGGCGGGCACTTTGGCGAACCGGGGGCTTGGGTCTTCGGTTCCAGAACCGGCTTTTTGTGACCTCCGACGGCAACGCCCCACGCATGTCGACGGATGTTGTGGCCAAATGCCTCTGTGTTTCGGAGATGGCAAGTACGTTTTTCGCACGCCGAAACGAAACGCCGACAGGCCGCTAAAAACCGAGATCGCTTAGTCCTAGGTGGTCTTCTGGGCGACGCCCCAAGGGCCAATGGTACTTGCGGTCCGCCGGCTTGATGGGCAAGTCGTTGATGCAGGCAAAGCGGATACGCATCAGGCCATCTTCATCGAATTCCCAGTTCTCGTTGCCGAAGGAACGAAACCAGTTTCCCGAGTCATCGTGCCATTCATACGCAAAACGGACAGCGATGCGGTGATCGTGGAACGCCCAAAGCTCTTTGATCAGGCGATAGTCGAGTTCTTTCGCCCATTTGCGAGTCAGGAAAGCGACAATCTCGCGGTTTCCGTTGACAAATTCCGAGCGGTTCCGCCAACGCGAGTCGGGCGTGTAGGCCTGAGCCACTTTTTCCGGATCGCGCGAATTCCAGCCATCTTCCGCCAGGCGTACTTTTTCGATGGCGGTGTCTCGACTAAACGGCGGCAGCGGAAGATGTTTCGCCATGGTCGTTTCCCATTATGGTGATTCGCAGCTTACTTGGCCCCGTCGGGACCGACAAGCTGACTGAACAGTGCGGCGGCGTGGACACGATGGCCAAAATCGTTCGGATGGTTGACGCCGTTGCCCGTCAGGTCGGCATTACTCTTTCGGCTGCGCATGTCGCCCCAGAGCGTGGTCAGATCGGCCAGGGCAACCTGCGGACCGACCAGTGATGCGATGGCATCGCGATGCGGCTGAAATTGATCGGCCGGGGTGTGGACCCAATCGGAATTGCCCCACATCGGCGCGACCAGCAGGACCTCGGCCTGGGGCTCGGCCACTTTGATCCGCTCGAGCATCGTGGACAGCCCTTTGCGAAATGCTTCCGGGTTGCGGCCGCCAAAATGATTCATGCCGTAGGCGACGATCACCAGATCGGGATGCGACTCGAGCAGCTTGGCCAGATCGTCGAGCCCTTGCCCAACACCCCAACCCCCGACGGCGCGATTGACCAACGTCACTTTGCCGCCGAAGGTGGCCGCGAGTTGGTCGGCCAGCAATTCGGGGAAGGCCGGCATGTGCGGTGCAGCGCCGGTCACGCCCGAGGCGTTCAATCCGGCCGAAATGCTGTCGCCGCTGACGGCGATCGTGACGGGTTCGCGGGCGGCAAGTTTTCCGAGCACGCGGCGCAGCGAGCCACCGCTGGTGGCCGGCTGAAAGCCGCTCCAGGGCTGGGCGGCCTCATAAGTGATTTCGACCTGTTGGTCATGAAACCAATGGCCGTTGTCGAACAGAACCGCGCGCGACGGATCGCCCGCCTTGTCGCCAATGCTGCGCGGCGCTCCCTTCGGCGGAAAAAAATCGGCCGGCTCCAAAAACGGGATGCGCGAACCGGGCGGCGCCGTGAGCCGCCCCTCGGCGTCGACGCGATAATCTTTGCCTTCGTCGAAGGTCTCGGCGCCATCGGCGCGGGCCACCTTCAACACGCGCTTCGGCACCCGCAGCAAGCGCGAGCTGGGAACGTGCGAATCGCCGTCGGCAACAAAGAGCGAGCTTTCGGCATAAACGATCGGTGAGCTCCAAAACGGTTCGGTCAACCGCCAGGTCGCCACCGGCGGCGCGGCCGTGCCCGGCGCAGCCTGGTCTTCCGCGGCGGCGCAATCACGCTGGAGCCACAACGCCATAGATAAGAGTTGGCCGAATGCGATGCCGGCGTTCATGAATCGTTTCAAAATTCGTATCCCTCCAATGAATGGTGCGTCGAGGCCGATCCGCCAGATTATACAACGCCGGCTGTCCGAGTGTTTTAATGACGATGGCAAAGAAATCGCCAAGGTTGACGGGATTCCGGGATTCGAGAAAGGCGTCGGCGATCCAAGAAGGTCGACAAGGCCTCAGCCGTGCCAGCGGCGGCTATCTCGGCTTCTCTTTGCCATCGTGAATCGCGTTAGTCGCTTGTCGGCTGACCGGCAACGAGGAGCCTGGCCAAGGTTTGGGCCAGATTGTCGAGCGAGTTATAGTCTGGCAACGTGACCGTAAGCCGTGGCTTGCCTCCTTCGCTTGCATCGACGCAGCTTGCCAATCCGTCGCGCAAGCTGTTGATCAGCGCGAGTGGCGGCGGCGAGGCAGGTGTCTCGGCGACTAGCTCGCTGAGAAGTTTGAACGCCGCGCCCAACAGCTCGCCGCCAGCGGCAGCCACGCGCTCGCGGTGTGAATCGGTAAGTCGCGTTGCAGTTTTTTCTTCCTGCCGGCGGACCGATTGGTCGATCGGCGCCTCGCAGCGAGCGCCGAGCAATACCTCCAAGCGGCCCTTCAATTCCTGCATGCCGCTGGCCACATCGACCGCATCGACTTCGGACTCGACGTCCAGCGCAGCCAGCGCTAAATCCTTCTTGGCGGCAACCGTCGCCAGAAGACTTTCCTCGATCGTGCCTTCGGTCACCAGGACGAACACCTGGACGGGCTGCTGCTGGCCCATCCGATGGGCACGGGCGATGCGCTGTTCGAGCACTGCCGGGTTCCATGGCAAATCGACGTTGATCACGGTATTGGCGGCTTGCAGGTTCAAGCCGGTCGAGCCCGCATTCGTGGTCAGGAACAGCCGGCAATCGGCGTCGGTTTGGAAGCGGTGGACCAACTCCTGGCGCCTTTTCTGCGGCACACTGCCGTCAAGCCGGACGTAGGCAAGCTTTCTCTTGTGCAACAGTGGCTCGATCATGTCGAGCATCGTGGTCCACTCCGAAAAGACGATCACTTTGCGCGCCTCTTCCTCGAACAAGGACTCGAACAGTTCGTCGAGCCGCTCCAACTTCGTCGAGTAACCGGGCCGCTGTTTGTCGACCAGGACCGTGCTGTCGGCCGTCATGCGACACATGAGCAGTTCTTTTTGCAGTCGCAGCAGATCCATCTCGCTGATGAACTTCTTGCGCACGATCGCGGCCACGATCTGCATGTGGGCCTGGTGCATGACCAATTGCTCTTCGCTGGGAGCGATGCGCACAAATTCGGTCGTCCGCTCGGGCAATTCGAGCCGGACATTCTCGCGCGTGCGCCGTAGCAGGACTGGCTTGAGTGTTTCACGAAGTTGGCCGAGATTCTTATAGCCGAGCACCTTTCCTTTTTCGTCCACCACGCGGTGCTGGTTGAAGAATCGAAAACCAGGCCCCAGACGGCGATCGTCGACGAACTGGACAATCGAATACAGATCGTCGAGACGATTTTCCAGGGGTGTTCCGGAAAGCACGAGCGCGAAGCGGGACCGCAAGCATTTGATCGTCCGACTGGTCTTCGATTCCCAGTTTTTGATCCGTTGTCCTTCGTCCAGAATGATCAGGTCCCAGGAGTTGCGCTCGATCGCCAGCAAATCACGCAGGACTTGCTCGTAATTGCAGACGGTGAAGAAACAGTCGTTGTCGTATTGTGCCTGCCGTTCGGCGGCAGCGCCATGCACAAGCTGTACGTCGCGATCGCAGAAGCGGTCGATTTCGCCGCGCCACTGCGACTTGAGCGATGCCGGGCAGACGATCAGCACCTTGCTGATTTCCATCTCGCGGGCCAAGAATTCGGCCACGCCGATCCCCTGCATGGTCTTGCCCAAGCCCATGTCGTCGGCCAAAATCGCCCGGCCTGCGCCTGCCGCAAACGCGATGCCATCCAACTGATAGGGCAACAGCGGAAACTTGAGCAGCGTGGCGCACAGCGCATGCCTGGCCGGATCTCGCCGAATCTCGGCGGCGATGCCGCGGAGGCGCTCTTGCGACATCCTTTGTTGGATGAATTCCTCGGCGTCGGGATAAATCATCACCTCGTTTCCGAGTCGTTGCAAGCGGGCCACGCGCTTCAGCAGATCGTGCAGATCCTCGATCGGCCGATCGGCCAGCGGGGCGACGATCTTGCGCACGTCCTCGCCGAGGTGATCGGGCACGAGCAGCCGCAACGTCACCTCGTCGGCATAACGCATGTGGAGCGCCAAGCCCTGCACGCGAAATCGCCGGCCGAGTTGCCGGGCCGTAAAGCGGCGTTTGGCGCCGGCGATGACGCGCAGTACGTGCTTACACGTTCCCAAAGTATTGGTGCGGAAATCGGGACAGGAACAGTATGACTCGCCCGGCTCGACTCCCCGCAGCGCGACACGATACGTTTTGCCGCTCAGGTGGTTACGGACGACGTAGTCCGTCCAAGGCTGCGCGGGGTCAACCGCCCGGACCGACATTTTTTCGGTCCGGGCGCGCTCGGCCCGTTCCATCAGGGCGCGCCGCGTCAGTTCCTCATGGGCCAGGCTTTCGACGGGTTCTCGCGGCTTGGGGGGCGCGGCGAGTCCCAATGCCAGCTTCTCCTCCAAAATGAGCGAGAAGGCAGCCCCAACGTGTTGGCAAGCCCGACCGCAGCGATTGCAGCAGAAATGGAGGCGGTTGCGAGCCTCGGCCATCAGGGTAATCGTGACGGTCAGCGGCGAACCGTCGAGCGAGTCGCCAGGGAAGCGGACCCGAAACAGGTCGGCTCCTAGAAAGACGTCGTCGCGAAGGTTGAACTCCCAGGTGTTGGCGTGTCGGCCGATCAACTGCCGCCCCT
>DASXEJ010000060.1 GCA_036490175.1 Pirellulales bacterium
CCTGGCTGGCACGCTACCGTCGACACAGCCGCGACTATGAACACAACACGGAAACCAGTGAAGCGATGATTCTCATTTCCATGATCGCCCTGATGTCACGCCGCCTCGCTCACAAAAAGTGACTTTGAAGACTTGTTCTAATAGTCAACGGCGTCGCCTGGACAGTGACAGTCCGAATGAAGGACGGCGCTTACAGGGCGCGGTGGTTCTGCGGGGCATGTTCCAATCACAGTCCAACTTCGTTCACGGACTCCTCTGTCGCTGCAATGGTCAAGCTTGCCGCCGATAACTTGGAGCAACACGTTAATACAGTCCATGGGTAGTGATCGCGGTCTCACAACAACGAAATGCTCGAACCTGCCGACAAACGTGAGATTCGGTTCCCGGCGTTTCTGGTCGGCGCGGAGACGCCTTCTGGATGCTATGCCGTCGTTCTAGTCGACGACGGCAAGTGGCTTCCGCTATTTGAGAGCGAAGAGTCGGCGCAGCTATATCTTGAACGTGTTGACGCCGACGCGGATTGCATGCCACTGGCGGTTGATCGCGAGGCGCTGAGAATCTCTATGCTCGCACATCCAGACATCCGCGGTTGTATGTTCAATCCCCACTTGGACAGCCCGTGGATCGAATACATCGAACGGCACAACTTTCTCTGATGCATTAAGCCCGCGCGTGACTAGCGGTATTACGCTTGACGACCAAAGTGCACAAGTTTCTGCCACTGCTTGAATACGGTTACGGAGCATCCATATAGTTCGTTCGTCAGCACCGCCGGTGCTGATAGCCCTACTGGTGAACCGTCAGGATCTTAGTCCATTCCTGGCGGCCTTCTTTATGCGCGCGACGAGGATTTCGAAGGGGCGGCGCAGCGACGAATACAGGCACTGCTCGTCAATCGGCCAAGGCGCGCATTTTTCGAACAACGTTTGACAGCCGCGATCGTTCCATGCTAGATCTTTGCTGCTCGATGATGCGCGTCACCCGAGCATTAGCCGCCAGTTATCCGAGCCGGGACTGGCGGCTTTTTCGTGCGCGTCGTTGCCGAAAATCATCACTTGATTAAATTGGATCTCGTTGCCCTAGCCTTTTCTGGCAACATGGGGTCGCCAGGTTCTAGCCCACCTCACGGCCCTTTTTCATGCGCGAAATTGCCGTCGGCCTGACAACGATTGCTGGGACTGCCGACCCTCTCTCTCAAATGGAACCAGCCATGACGCATAAGCCTGTAATTGCGCAAGAATGGACCTGCGACGCGTGCAACAAAACAGAACAAACGGGCGTCGTCATGCTGCCTGAAGGCTGGACAAGCGGAACGCGAGTGCCGATGAGAGAAACTATCAAGGTGGTCGACCTTTGCCAGGATTGTTCTCGGGACCCCACGAAGGCGATTGAGAAGTGCTATCGCCGGATGCGAGATTGATTATCGCCTTCGCCGCTCCCTGACGTCAGCGATCGACGATTCGACCCCGACCTCGTCACGTCGCGCCTGTCGCCAAGGGAACTACCACCGGCTGGCGGCCTTTTTCGTGCGCTCGGCACGCACTCCGCGACCTACACTTATTTGCCGACCTTCCCTCCCCACGGTCGAGCCGTCCAGGTTTTTTCATCAGGCCTGGACGGCTTTTTTCGTTGCTAGCTTCCGCATGTGCTCACGGTGGAACACACGCCGGCCGATACTACGGACGTGGCGCATCCGGCAGGGTAGCCACAGAATGGCCGTGGCGACTTGCTGCGGCCTTTTTCACGCGCTCATCTTCCGCAGCGGCATTGCCGATACTGTCGATATCTGGGGAAACCCGATGACCGATAGGCCGCAGCGTCAACTTGGCGCTTGCGGCCTGTTTTCGTGCGCTCACTCGCTGGCCAACCTCTGCTAGTTCAGGCTCCAGTGAGATATAATGCAAGCATGAGCAAAACGTGCGACTCACCCTCTGATGGAAGGCCGCCGGATAAAAGCGCCGATAGGGCCAAGACGCACTTGCAATGCGTTGGCAGCTTCAAGGCGTACACCCAAGAGGGTGAAACCCACACGGTCGAGATTTGGACACATTTCGGCGCGCTGCACGATCGAGACCGAACTCGCGTCGAGCCGACGCTCTTGGTGCTAACGACAACGACCGGCCATGGCGTGGACCGAATAGCGCAAGGCGAATACCGGCTGACTGACAACCCTGAGATCAGCCTCTCTACCGACGACCCGGCTGCGCCCTAGGGCAACGCTCAGCATGCTGGCCTATCGCCGTCGTCGCTGAGTACAATTGCGGCATGCGCGAAGAGCAGCCCACTCGGCGACGATTGTTCCAGTTGGGATTGCTATTAGTAATCGCCGCGACTGGTTGCGGCTGGACGGCGCCGCGTCCCGGCTCCGACGATCAGCTCCACGCCCATGAGCACGACCCGGACGAGGTGCCAAGCACGGAAGCCGACGTGGCAATGCCCGCAAACTACGCGGAAGCCGTGAAGCGCGTCCGCGAATATGCCACGACGATTAAGGTGGCCATCGTGGCCGAGACGCCGAGCAAAGCTCACCGGCCGTTAGACGAGCTGGATATCGTCATCGGCAAGCTAATGCCCATCGTCAAAGACAGCAACGTGCCGCGGACCGACTGGGAAGAATCAACCTCACCCGTTGTGACCTACGGGAACACTTCGACAAGCTCCACGCCACAATAGATGGCGGAGAGAAGCCAGATTGGTCCGCGGCAGGGTTGCCGGTCGAAAGGGACTTGGCGAAACTCGAAGCAATGGCCGCACGAAAGGACTGACATTATCGGTCCAACGGAGCCGCTGAGCGTGCGAGGCCCGCGGTTCGTCGAATTGTCAAAGAGCTCCGGCAAGCCGGCCTCGTAGCGTCTCTCCTAACGCAGCGCAGGGCGGTCCGCCGACCCCACGCTCATATCCGCGACCGGCCGTTACGCCGTCAGTGCGGCGTTCGGTACAATCGGCGAATGAACATGGGGTCGCCAAATCGCCGCCGTTGGTTCCGGTGTAGACTGGGGACCATGCTGCTGTGGGTGTCAGGATTGGCCCTCTTCATCGCCTACAACGTCAACTGGATTCGCCAGCGGGTAGGCTTTCATGCGCACGAAAGACCAGACGGCGCGTCATCGGACGTATACGTTAGAGCGCCCGCCCTACTTTGGATGTTCGAAGAAAGTGGGCACTAGGAAACTGGTATGGTGTCCCGGTCGAATAGTGGCACGTACGCGACGATCGTCGAGGTATCGCCCTCGCATTTGGGGCATCTCACATTCGTATCCAGCATTTGCCTGGGTTCAGGTCTCTTTCCAGCTACCAGACTCGTCGCGTCTCAGCGGTCTCTGCGCCCACGTGTTCTTACCGCCGTATTCTTTGGTGAAATGAATCCGCGTTGCTTCCGCTTGGCGCTTTATCTTTTCAAAACAAGCGCATGCGTCAGGGAATGCTGTAGCGTTATCGAAGGTCGCAAAGAAGATTTCTTTACCTTCATCATCGTACGCCCTCACACAGTAAGTAGCCGGCTCAACTGAATGCATGTTTTTCCTAGGCGAATGCCACGTCGAATGCCATGAAATGAAAACCGGGCCTAGGTGGGGCAGAACCTAGGCCCGGCTAATTGCAGAGTACGTGTACCCCGCAATAAGAACTCTAGCAGTGGGTCGCGATGGGTCAAGAATGCTGACGGTCTACGTCAGCCACCCAGCGGCCAGCCAGGAGCAGCTAAGCACCCAAGGCCGAAGATTGAACACTGCACAATGGCTATCCGACCGGTGCTCAGCAATCGCGGTAGCTTGTCCAAGCAGTGGCACCCAGATAGTCGAGTCGTTGAACCATTCTGGCAACTGCCAGCTTGCGTTTGTCACATTCAGCGCAATCGCGCGGCGGGGCAATGCACAGAAGGCTTCTACCTCTGGGCCGTCCTTCTTACACGCATACTCTTGCAATGCGCTCCATATCACGGTCAACACGGCATCGCGATGCATCGTGCGTCTCCACAACCGGAAATGAAAAAGGCCGCGCTCAAGGTGGGGCAGGAACCTTGAACGCGGCCGAATGCGGGGCATTACTGCCCTACGTTTTCTAGTTTAAGCCGCCAGAATCGTGGCGTCAAGAATGCTGATTCCTGACACTTTACTCGTCTAGGCTAGGGGCGTAAGCTACAGCCGAGTTAGGGTCAAGGGGGTGTAAATGTGCGCGCAGGAAGTTGACCAGCATCGCGGCATAGTAATTTATGTCGATCGACCCCACAGGGATGGCGCGGCTAGACGGTATCACTCGACCGTCAACGATCGGACGTATTCAGGAGTCACGATCGGCGAACTCAAGGCAATCATCGACGTTGCATTAACGCAGCGGCCGAATCATTGATTCCGAATCTCGGATCACCGGCCGCAAGGATGAGTTAGCTTGGCGGCGGCGCGGCCATAGGATGATCATACCTGATCCAAATCGGACGATTTTGGATCAACGAATTGACATGCTTTCGCACCAGCCCGTACAAAGCCCCGTTCACGAAAGCGGTCTAAGAATTGCTCATTTTCGATTGCTGGTCAGTTTGGATCAACGATCCAGGAAGGGGTCAGGATGTACGCAGTAGAGACGGACGTTGATCCAGAGCGAGAGAACGAACTTGCCCGGCGGGTGAAGATTTTTCTAGGAACGCAGGCCATTCCTAGCCTGCGCTACGTGGAAGTCAAAGTAGAGCGCGATTGCGTTATCCTTAGCGGACACGTCCGCAGTTTCCATGAAAGGCAAGTCGCGTTGTCCTGCTGCCAGCGAG
>DASXEJ010000061.1 GCA_036490175.1 Pirellulales bacterium
TCGGCGGCAGACCAGATAGATGCGCTGGACGACAAGTCGAGCCGCACCAGGCCCAAATCTTCGGAACCAAACAGCACGCTGGCGTCACCCAATAGTCGAGGCTGCGTCGCGCGCCAGATCGAGTTGTTGACGGCCTCGTGCTGCCAGCAGACTTCGCCCGTTTCGGGACGCACCGCGACGAGACCGAAATCGCTGAGAAACAAAATCTGTGTCTCGCCGCCGACCTGCACCGGTTGCGGCGAGCCGTAACTGATCGGCCCGGTGGCGGCCGTCCACTGTGGCTCGCCCGACGCGGCACGATACGCGACCAACCCCTTCGACTCGGACCCACCGGCAAAGACGATCACGACGTCGTCGACGACGAGTGGTGAACTGGCAAATCCCCACATGGGTAGCGGCGCCTTTGTATCCGCGACGATGTCGCGCTGCCAAAGCATTTTTCCGCTGGCGGCATCGAGGCAATTCAACAGCCCTGTCGCACCTAGCGTGTAGAGCTTACCGTCGACAAAGGTGGGTGTGGCGCGCGGGCCGGCGCCGGCTTGCCCATCCCAAAATCGCACGGCGTCCTCGTGTGCCCACAGTTCGTGACCGGTGTTCGTGTCGAGACAAACCACCGCCTCTTGTTCGCCGCGCTGTTCTTGCGTGAAGAGTCGTTCGCCAATGATCGCCAGCGAAGACCACGCGGGACCAACACGCTTGCGCCATGAAAGCTGAGGGGGATTGCGATCCCAATCCGTGTCGATTGTCAGGTTACGTACCACGCCGTCGCGCGCGGCGCCGCGCACGGCAGGCCAGTCGCCCGGCTGAAGCGTCAGAGCAGTAGCATGCTCGCCTGCCGGCATTTCCATAGCAGGAATCGGCGAGCTGGCCGCGGCAAGTTCCGCCAGATAAAGATCTTCGGCCTTGGGGGCCCAACGCCAATTGACGTCGGCTTTCAGGTCGCCACTGAGACCGTCCATGCGCAACAAAGTCATGGAACTCCAACTCAGACCGAGAATGGCGACGAGCCCCATGCTACGGACCGCTGTGGATAGATTGCGGCTGACCAACAGCCAGACTGCCCAAGCGGTAAAGACAATCGGCAGGCCAAAAAACAAAACACCGATCGTACCCAAGGTCTTCTGCGACACAGCGACTGCGGCCGCGCCACCGACGAATAAGGCCAGCAAGCCCCACACACGTTCCTTGCGAGTCGCACTGCGCGTCAGCAGCCACCAAATCAAAAACAGCAATGTCAGTAGCGCCGTGTCGATAACGCCCGTGAAAAACTGCGCATAGATCGGCCATTCGATCAGGGCAGGCACGGCATATACGACCCAAAACATGCCAACGAGCGCCAACGCCGGCCAAATTCGGCCACGTGCCGAGGGCACGGCAGACGGCTGTGGAGGACCAACATGCGAATCCGACTCGCTATCCTGCACTTTGCCACTCATGACGATCGCTCCTGTACATTTTTCGCCCAACTGCCGGTTGCCACCTGCCCGGCCTGCGGCCGACGAGCCCCAGTTAGTGCTTCGTACTAGCCACAACCCCCTTGGAGTCGTTTTTCCGAATCCCAGTGAATGCGTCCGTCGTCGATTTCGGCGATCAGTGACCGTACCCAAACAAGTTCGGCCTCGCGCATGGCGCACGCGTATTCGGCTTCCAACAGAGGCACGCGACCGATCTGCGGAACAAGGTTTGTCATCACAGCGCGCAGCGCCACGATGCCGCAATCGAGTTCCCGGGCACGGATCTCCAACTGCGTGCGCGCATCCTCTGGCGCCAGATGCGCTACAAAACTCATAGCGGCCACAAATTGCGACGGTTCGCGCACAGGCTTCGATAGCAACGCGCGCAGCCATTCGAGTGCCTCGACGTCGCCGCACTCGGTTAGACGGTACACGGTGCGCTCGGGGCGGCGTCCTTCGCGGCTGGTTTCGACCTCTTCGATCAGCCCCGCCTTGGCCAACCGTCCGATGGCGTGATACAGCGAGCCCGCTTTGAGCTGTAGAAAATCGTCCTTGTGACGAATGCGAATCAAGCGCTGCATATCGTAAGGATGCCGGGGCCCTTCGCGCAACAGGCAAAGGACCGTCAAGCACCACAAATTGCGGGACGTCTTACTCGTCGCCATATTGGATTGCCCAAACTGATATAATTCATTTGAGATATACAAAGTTAATTATCTGGCGTCAAGGTTTCTCGTCGCGCCGACACCACAGCTCGAGGGGATATACAAGGAGAAGCCTCCAGCCAGGCCGGACCAGCGCCTGGTTACGGCTCGAACACGCGTGCGGCCAAATTCCAGCTAACTTTGCTCGTCGCTGGTGGTTGGCGTCTGGCTGCGAACTAAGGCCAGGGCTTCCTCGAAGTAGCGCTGCAGCATGAGAAAGCGACGCTCGTCGCCACCACGATCCGGGTGCAGCGTCTTGATCCGACGGCGATATTCCTGGGTCAGTTGGCTCTCGCTACAAGGCCAATCGAGCCCAAACACGGCCACGCAGCGCGGCACTTTTGGCTTAGCCCAATCGGGCGTACCCATGTCGCGGTAGACGATCGTCGAGATGACACGCCGCAGCGAGCGCAGGTAGCGGCGAAAATCGGCCACTGCGAAAAAATACCCTAGCGCTGGCAAGGCAATCGCCACGACCAAAAACGCGGCCAGCGCCGCAGCATCAAGCGAATCTGGCCAATTATGTGGAGTCCAGTCATCCATAGTCGGTCCGTTATAGCCGAGCCCATCGCGGGGACAATCTCATCCGTGCGTCACCATTGGTCCACCAGAATGCGTACTTGCAGGTCACGTATACATTATTGCAGATGTTGCCTGCGTACGCGGACCGCGCCCTTTAATGAGGCTTAATAGTCGGCGTCAAACTGATCCCGACGGCTTTCTATCAATGGTCGAAATCTTTGCACGGTGAGCCGGATTCGGGTACGCTATGGGGGTAACTCCCGCCGCGCCCGCAGAGGGTGCATGCCGCTCGAAACGGCCGGTCCTAAATTATTTCACGCCCGCACACCCCTACCAGGAGATTTGCCGTGAACGAAAGTTCAGCCAACGGCCTGTCACGTCGTGAGCTTTTGAAATCTGCCGGAACGCTTGCCGCCGCGACGGGATTGGTGGGCATGGCCGTTCCCAAGGTTCACGCGGCCGAAAGCAACACGATTCAAATCGCCCTGGTAGGTTGCGGCGGACGCGGCACAGGTGCGGCGGCCAACGCCCTGGCCACCAAGAGCGGCCCCACCAAGCTGGTGGCCATGGCAGACGTCTTCCCCGCAAAGCTGGCAAGCAGCCACAAGAACATCACCGAGCAAGCGCCGGATCAGGTCGATGTACCAGAGGATCACAAGTTCATCGGCTTCGATGGTTACAAGAAGGCCATGGACTGCCTACGCCCCGGCGACGTGGTGATCCTGGCCACGCCGCCAGGTTTCCGCTGGCTGCAATTCGCCTACGCCATCGAGAAGGGCTTGAACGTCTTCATGGAGAAGCCGACCACGGTCGACGGCCCCACGACACGCAAGATGCTCGCCCTGGCCGAGGAATCGCAGAAGAAGAATCTCAAAGTCGGCGTCGGCTTGATGTGCCGCCACTGCGAGGCGCGCGGCGAACTCTACGATCGCATCAAGAGCGGCGAGATCGGCGACATTGTGCTACTCCGGGCCTACCGCACGGCTGGCCCGACCGCGCATGCCTTCGCGCTACCCAAGCCGGCCGATTTCTCCAGCGAGCTTCTCTACCAGATTCAGGAGTTCCACGCGTTCCTGTGGGCCAGCGGCGGCGCGTTCAGCGATTTCTTGATCCACAACATCGACGAATGTTGCTGGATGAAGGACGCCTGGCCGGTCGAAGCAAAGGGTTTCGGCGGCCGCCACTACCGCGGCGACTACATCGACCAGAACTTCGACACGTACACGACCGAGTACACATTTGCCGACGGTTCCAAGTTGATGCTCGAAGGACGAACCGTCGAAGGTTGCCAATCCGAATTCGCCAGTTTTGCCCACGGCACCAAGGGTTCGGCGGTGATCTCGACGTCCAGCCACTGGCCGGCCAAGCCGCGCATTTTCCGCGGCCAGAAAATGGACAATAGCGAAGTGGTCTGGAAGTTCGGACCTGAAAAGAACAATCCCTATCAGGCCGAGTGGGATCACCTGATGCTGGCGATCCGCGAGGACAAGCCCTACAACGAGTGCAAGCGGGGGGCCGAGGCCAGCCTGGTCACCTCGATGGGTCGACTGGCATGCCATACCGGCCAGGTGGTCACGTTCGAGCAAATGCTCGCGCACGATCACGAGTTCGCCCCCGAGATCGACAAGTTGACGATGGACTCCCCTGCCCCATTGTTGGCCGGCTCTGACGGCAAATATGCCGTGCCGCAGCCAGGCATCAACAAGACGCGCGAGTATTAAGTCGGACTACGACCTTGTCGCGCCGGTTCCCACGCACCGCGAGACAGCCGTTGGCCGACGCCGATGGATATGGCGCGCGATTTAAGATCATTATTTCAACCCATAATGAGCGGGCCCGGTCTCTCTGCATCGACCGGGTCCGCTTTTTCATGCGCGCACACAAGCGTCTTGCTCGCGCCCTGAAGTGGCGCTACTTGACCATCGCCGCAGCTTGCTCGCGCGCGGCACTGGCGGCTTCCAGCACACGATATAGTTCGTCAGGCTGCAGCGGCTTGGAAATATGTCCGTCCATGCCGGCTTGTTGACAGCGCTGCTCGAATCCTTTGTAGGCGTGCGCGGTGAGCGCAATCACCGGAGTCCGATGTCCGCTAACCACTTCGCGCTCGCGGATGGCGGCCGTGGCGGTCAGGCCGTCCATGTCGTGCATTTCGACATCCATCAGGATTACATCGAATGGCTCGCGCTCCCAGGCAGACAGCGCCTCGCGCCCGGAACTGGCCTTGGTGACCGTATGCCCAAATAGCTCCAGCAGCCCGGCGGCAACCTCTTGATTCACGGGACTATCGTCGGCGATGAGCACACGTAGGGGCCGGCCCGTGCTCGTCCACGAGCGCTCGCCGACCTCGACCGTGCGTTCGTCTTCGGCGCCCAATGAGGCCTTGATCGCCAATTCGAGTTCCTTGCGCTTGACGGGTTTCGTCAAGCATTGGGCAATTTGCATTTCCTCGCAGCGGTTCGCGCAATTGATTTGCCCGGCCGGAGCCAGCACGACGACCGGCGGCAAAGGCAGTGCGGCTTGTTCGATCCAGGATTGAATCAGCGCTAACTCTACCGGATTTGCGGCCGCCAGGTCGACGATGATCACGTCCGGTCGAGCTTCGCTTTCGGCGTCGTCGAAGATCCCCGGCAACGAAGCGTCTTGCGGTCCTAGCGTGGCCATCTGCAAGTCGAACGCGCCCAGCATCTCGCCATAGGTCAGCATCGCATGGCGATTGCTACTGACTAACAGTGCGCGACGCCGCAGCGGATCTTGCCAAATTGCGCCCGTCTCGATTTGCTCGTCAGCAATCGCCCCATTGTCATGCAAAGCCACTTCGAAATGAAACGTGCTCCCCTGGCCGTACTCGCTCTCGACCCAAATATGTCCCCCCATCAGACTCACCAGTTGCGACGAGATGGCCAATCCCAACCCCGTTCCGCCAAAGCGGCGGGTCATGGAATTATCGCTTTGACGGAAGGCCTCGAAAATGCAGTGCTGCTTATCGGGGGGAATCCCAATACCGGTGTCCTGGACGGCAACGTGCAACTCTACGGCGTCGCCGATGCGCTGCTTCACTTCGACGCGAACGAGGACTTCGCCTTCCTCGGTGAACTTGATGGCATTGCCTACCAGGTTCATCACGATCTGTCGCAAACGGCCCGGATCACCGAGCAACGACTCCGGCACATTGCGGTCGACATGACAGGTCAATTCCAGTCCCTTGCGCGAGGCGGTGATCGCCAACAGCCGCGCGGCATCGTCCACGACGTCGCGAATTGCCAAGGGAATGCATTCCAGGTCCAAGCGGCCCGCTTCGATTTTGGAGAAATCCAGAATGTCGTTCAACAATGTCAGCAGCGCCTGTGCCGAATCCTTGACGATCGTCAGATTGTTTCGCTGATGTGACGAAAGCGACGTGTTGAGCGTCAGCTCGGTCATGCCGATCACACCGTTCATGGGAGTGCGGATCTCGTGGCTCATCGCGGCCAGGAACCGGCTCTTAGCATGATTGGCAGATTCGGCCGCATGCTTGGCGACGGTCAACTCGCGCTGCGCCTCGAGCAGCTCCTGAGCGACTCGTTCCAGCTCTTGGTTCGATTCGGCCAACTCGCAGGAACGGGCTTCGGCCGCGGCAGTGCGTTCTTCGACGCGCTGCTCCAGACTTTCATTCAGGTTCTGCAACTGGGTGAAGCCCTCGGCATTTTCCAGTGCCGCGCCTGCGATTGTCGCGATGTAGTCGGCCAGTCGCTCTTCGTCGAAACCAAACAGGTCGCGGACGTGCTCATGAGTGACGTACAAGCAGGCGACCGCGGCGCCGCGCACGTACAGCGGCGTGCAAAGTGCCGAACGCTCGCCGTCGGCGGCGGCACTATCAGTGCTGCGGACGCCGCCACGCTGCTCGACAAACGCCACCGCGCGACGCACGCGGAGCGATTCCTGCATTTTCGTTTCGTCGTAGGCGCCGGGAATGCTGCCGCTGACCGGCTCGAACCGTGACGCGCCTTCGTCTTCAACAATGCGCAGCACCAGGCAATGTTCGGCCCGCAGCAGCCGCAGGGCCGCGGTGCGAGCCTCTTCTTGAATCAAATTGGGGGACAACGCCGACGCAATCCTGCGGCCCCAGTCCAAAACTGCGTCGAAACGATCCGCCAGCGACAACGTCGGCGGGCTGGACGACGCTCCGTCGGCGTGCGGAGCCGTAAAGGCGTTTAGTTCGCCGAGGATCGCCTGGGCTTCGGCCCGGTCGGCTGCCGCACCAAGTTGACCTAATTCCTGCGCCAACTCGGCCTTGGCGAGTAGCGACTGGGCGTATTCAAAACGAGCGGACTGCTTTTTAGCGACTGCCAGGCTTTTGTTGAGCGAGCGCATCGCCCGGCGTTCCGCACCACGCATGGCCTGGATCAATCCCAGCTCGCGCAGGGCATGGGGTAAGTCATTCCGGCACAACCAACAGGCCCGGATCGCTCGACGGGCCGCGGCTTCGGCGCGGCGCAGCAGCGCATTGCGACGCACCGGCGTCTGGTCGCGCAGCGCCACGGCCTGCTGCCTGAGGATCGTCGCCAGCCAAGGCAAACAGGGCAATGTATACGCATTACGTACGCCCGCCGCGTATGCCAGGTCGATTGCCTCTTGGATCAGCTCTTCGGCTTCCATCAGTTGACCGGCCCCCAGCATCTGCAAGGCCTGTGCAAACAATACCTGGGCCTTGCCTTGCACGTCGTGACGCGGCCGTGCCAATTCCTTTTCGAGGATCGACTCCGGCACGGCGCCGGTCGCGCGCACCCACAAATCCAGATTGATGCCCGAGGCCTGCTCGTCGCCCAGTTCGATGCCCGAGCGATAATTCAGCTGCGCCTCTTCCAGGGCGCCGCCCAGATCGCCCAATCGGTACAGCGAAGCGGCAATCTGATAGCGGGCGATGTGGACCTGCCAGTAATCTCCGGTGCGTTCCAGCAGCCGGATGGCTTCGCGGCATTTTTCGATGCACGCCTCGAATTGCGATCCGGCGTACAACACCACGCCATAGTAGTGCAGTGATTGACCTTGGCCCGACCAATCGCCAAAGCGGCGGCGTATATCGAGCGACTTTTGCGCATAGTGGCGCGCGCGGCTCAAATAGCCCACCAGCGTCAAACCCGGCGCGTGCTCCGCGTAAGCCTGGGCCAGTTCGGGCGTAGCTAGATAGCGCTCGGCGAGGTTCATGTTGCGCAGGTGCGCCCACATGACGTGCATCAGGCTTCGACAATACCAACAGCCGTGAGCAAGATTCGACAGCAACTGTAACGTCAGTCGCTCGATCTCGTTGGGCAGCCGATGGGTGCGGTTGACGAACACGCGTGGCAAGCAGGTGTGCAAGAACGTGATGGCGCCCTCTTTGAGAACTTGCGACACCAACACAGCCCAACGGCGCGGAACGAACTTGCCCAATTCGCGCATGGCAGATTCAAAGCAGTCGATCGCTCCTTCCATATCGCCGCGTTTGAATGCCAGCTCGCCCAGCTTGTTACGAATCTGCGCTTTCGAGAAGCTTCCGTTGGCGACCGCCGCCGCAGCTTCGAATTGCTCACCCGCTTCGTCGTAACGGCCGCGTAGCATCAGAACTCCGCCCAATTCCTCAGCCACCCGGTAACGCATGGGAGCATCGGCCGACTCGGCGCCGCGTGCTGCGATGCGATATTGCTGTTCGGCAACTTCCAAAGCGTACTGCGTGCGGGCCTGGGTGGCCGCCTGCAGCGCGTATGGCAACGCAAATCGCGAGTCGCCTGCGGCATCGAAGTGATACGCGATTTCGGTGCTGCGATCGTCATGGTGTGCTTGCAGGTAAGCGGCCGCCTGACCGTGCAGTCGGCGCCGATCTGTAGCGGCCTGTCCGTCGAGCACCGCTGAGCGGATCTTGTCATGTACGAACACGCAGCGCGAGCCGTCGGGCCGCAGCCATACCAACCGGCGCTGCCGAGCCACGTCGAGGGCCATGATCGATTGGCTGGCCGTCTGTTGCGTCAGCTCGGCGGCGACGTCCAATTCGAATTCCTTTCCCAGCACGGCGCCGGTCGATAGCAGACGTAGCGCGTCGGGCGGCAGCATCTCGAGCCGGCGGGCGAGAAACTCAGCCGCACGGCTCGATGATTGCACTTCGTCAAGATTGAGGCTTTCGACGCGCCAGCCATCCACCTCGCGCACCAGTGCCCCCGACTCGACCAACCCCCGCAACACGGCCGACGCCATGAAAGGGCTGCCATCAGCCAAACGAGTCAACGCCGTCACCACTTCCTCGGGAAGCGGCCCCGCCATCGACTCCACCAGATTTCGCACTTCGTGCGGGGCAAAGGGTGAAAGCCGTAGGTGCAGGTCGGGAGCTACGCGGCGCAGCAAATGGTCTTCGGGCACTTCTTCGGTACGGAAGGCAACCACTAACAGCACGTGTCGTCCAGCGGTCTCGGTCTCCGTCTGGCTTTGCCAGCGACGGATCAATCGATACGTCAACTCGTCAGCCCATTGGCAGTCGTCCAGCACCAGCAATACTGGACGCTCGGCAGTCCCCAACGCGTTCAGGAAATTGGCCAAGGCGTGCAGCGTCCGCAGCTCGCCCGCCGCTTCCGGAGCAAAGGCCAGTCCGTCGTCCCCGCCCAGAACGCGGGCCAGACCGGGCAAGGCTGCTCCCACGGCCGGCGCATAGTCGCCCAATCGCTCGCGCACGGCGACCAGCAACTCGGGATCAGAGCTGGCCGCCGACAAGAACCCTTCGACCACACCTGAGAGCAATGAGAAGGGCAGCCGAGCGACTTCGTTCGTGCCTTGCCCCCACAGTGCCCAAAATCCTTGCGAGGCCGCACGATGTGTCGTTTCGGTCAGCAACCTTGTTTTGCCCCCTCCCGACTCGCCTTCCAGCAAAATCAAACCGGCCCGGCCTTGCCGCGCGTGGGCGATCTGCTCGTCGATGCTCACCAGCTCGTGCGTACGAGCCACGAAGGCCGGCTCACTTAATGTCTGGCGCAAATCTTGTGCGCCGATGACGACAGCCGGTTCGATCTCGCCACGGTCCAGCGCCTCGCGAATCGCGTCCAGGTCCGCCAGCACCGCGTCGGCAGACTGGTAACGATCGCGAGGGTCCTTGCGCAACAAACGTTGCACGACTTCGTCCAGGGCACGCGGCACGGCGATGCCCAAGGCACGCAGCTCGGGCACGCAAGCCGTCATATGATCGAACAGAATGGCGCCGAGCGAATTGCCGACGAACGGGGGGCGCCCGGCTAAGCAGTGGAACAAGGTTACGCCGGCCGCGTAGAGGTCAGACGTCTCGGTGACGTCGTGATCGATCGACCCGGCCTGCTCGGGAGACAAATACAGTGCGCCGTTAAGGGCCTGCGAGCGTGTACTAGGCTCGTCCAACTGCAAAGCGGGCGACGGCTCGACATCGACCAGGACAGCGGTCGTGATCGGCATCTCGTCCTTGACGATGACATTACGCGGTCGGACACCACGATGCAGCAAATGGTGCGCGTGCATGTCACGCAAGGCTGAGAAGATGGCCTTGCCGATCAATAACGATTCGGACACGGCCAGTTGCCGCGTCTGCAAGACGGCTTGCAGCGGCTGGCCCGGCACCTGGCCGTACACGACCAGCAGGTCGCTGCCCTCGCGTCCCACGTGGAGAACGGGAGCCACCCAGCGGGACTCGAGTTTTTGCCGATGGCTGGCTTCGTACTCAAGACGCATAAGGGCGGCCGGGTGAACCGAGTCAGCCGCGATCGTTTTGATCACGACCTCGCGTCCATCCTCGAAGTCACTACCGCAATATGTGCGAACTCCCTCCGATTCGCTCAGACATTGGCGCAGATGGTACCGCGAGCCAACGATGTGGCCCGACGGACCTGCAACCCCTGGCGGCACTTCTACGCCTGATAGACCTTCCACGTGCTCTCCAGCCGCGGCGATTGTCCGCGGCGCAACTCATTGCGCCAGCATTCGATACTGCGTTAGCCTGATCCACATGTTCGAGCCGCGCGTCTGGGACCACTCGCGGCAAATCCACCTCCTGAAACGTAGCTTTGCCGCATCACGCTGGCGGTGCTTAGGCGCGCCGTACTCGTCAGTAGCGGGTGGGGTAAATCACCCCCATAGGGCTTATGCCGACTTTGGCGCTTCTAGTGGTTGGGTAATCGAGCGACACCGTACGCCTCGGAGCATAATCCGCAATCCGCAGGCAGGAATGGAAGCGGCTGTCACTGCTACACGGTAGCGCAACGAATTTCCGTGATGACTGGTCGAATCATCGACAAGGACGTCATGCAGGAAGCGCATGCGGATTCCATGCATTACGCGCCGCGCAGAAAACATTGCTGCAATGACACGATCTGGTCGAGCGTTGCATGACAGGGCATGCACGATCGCTGAAGTCGCGCAACAACCCTTTGGCAGCCACATGAGGGACAATCCGTATGGCCGGCAGAGGGGGAATCGCGCGGCGCGGCGCGATTGCTTCGCAACGCCGCGCTGTTGTTGTCACCGATGGCGAAGCGAGCACGCAAAGTTTGCCTGAGCGGTATGGGCCGAACACACTAGTCAACAATTCGTGAACTTTGTTGCATTCGACACATTTTTTTTCTTGCAACGCATTGGTGGATTAGTAATAACCGAACTCCGTGCTCAGTGACGCTCGTCATTGAGGACTGCAAGCCCGGAGCACTTCCATGTCCATTCTGATCGGCGCGCGCTGGATTGGCGCTAACCGTGACAGAGCAGATGGACGAGCCGCTTACGAGTGCGCCGGAGCGACGCGTCGCCCCCTCTTCTACACACGGCGTCTATGAGCTCATCTGGGCAAGGGATTTTGTCATGGAACACGCAATCAGCCAGTTCTTCGCGGAACACGTCTCAAGGTTCACTCAAGCACTCGAAGACTTCGACCGGCATATCGACCGGCAAGCCGAGCCAGACTCGGACGCGATCGTGGCCGAGTTAACGCGTTCAATTAACGCTTCGCTGGCCGACTGCACGGCGCTCGAGGTGCAACTGGCCGGCAGCGACCCAAAAATCCTGAAGGAAGCGCAGGCAAGGTATCGCGAGGCCATCTGGCCATGGTTTGGTCTGAGCTGGTTTATGAATCATGCCCTCAGCAAGCCGCGCGGCTATCCGGGCGATTACCACATGCTGACGTCTATCTACGAGGCTCGGCCCAGAAGTCGCGGTCTGGGGGGCTATTTGGACCGCTATTTCCTCAATACGCAGCTCGGGCGGGCCGTTGTCGGACGCCTGCGACTGGCCCGCGAATTCCTACTGGCCGAAGTGGCCCGCTACGAGGGAGATTTTGCGGTTCTCAACGTCGCCTGTGGCCCTTGCCGCGAATATTTGGGTGGCTTGGGAAAAACCGAACACGGTCAGACCACGATTACCCTGGTCGACAACGATCCGCTGGCTCTGGATTACGTGCAAGCCAACGTCGCGCCGGGGCTGATCGGCAGCGCGAAGCTTAATTTCGTTCGCTACAACGCCCTCCGCATGACCTCAGCCGTGGTCAATGTCGAGAGGTTCGGACGCAGCGATTTGATCTACAGCGTCGGGCTATGCGACTACATTCCGGACAAGTACCTAATTCCGATGTTGCAAGGCTGGCGCGGATCGCTCAGCCCAGGCGGAACCGTGTACGTCGCGTTCAAGGATTCGCGACGGTACACCACACCGGAGTATCAATGGCTGGTCGACTGGTTCTTCCTGCAACGCACCGAGGAAGAGTGCCGCAATCTCTTTGTCGCGGCCGGATACGACATGGACGAATTGGAGATGGTCCGTGACGAGACGGGCATCATCATCAACTTTATCGCGCGCAGCAAGGTGCCGGCGTTTGTCCGCGTCGACGTGCCCGCCGCGCTTCCGCTACCTCAGCACGGCAACGTACCAGCGCACTCGGAAGAACCACACGGATCGTAGACGCCAGCGAGTACTTATCGTTGACGGCCGGCAAACACGATGAACCTCAAGGAGCGTGTCCGACGTTAGGGCACGCTCCTTTTTCATGCGCGTCGAGACGACCGCCGGCGATCGCTAGAACGGGCGAATCAAGCCTATGAACAGCGCGTCGACCTGGGTCCTGATCGTGCTGTTGCTGAAATCTCCTCCCACCAATTGGCTCGTGCCGATGTTTTGTGGAGCAGAAAAGGCGTGTGCCCAACCCACGTCGACGTTCCACTCCTTCCACCCAAAACCGTATCCAACTGTAAAGGTATTAGTCAGCGTCGCTGGCAAGAAGGGCGTCAGCGTTCCGGTGGGAACGGGATTCGGATGATAGACATAGCCGATCCGGAAAGTGCCGCCGACATCCAGGATCTGCTCGTACCCCAGACGCATAGAGACGCTGCTGGCCCAATTCAGCGGCAACGTTTCATTGATGGCTGGTGGAAATGCCACGTTCGAAGCGTTCTGCAGCGTGACACCCAGATTCTTAAAAGACTGTGCCCAATCGAACCAGATCACGTCCGCAGAAACCGTGCGATGGGGGCACAGTTTGCGGCGCACGCCCAAAGCCACCGTTTGCGGCCAACTGATCGCCACAGTTGAGTTGTAGGTGCTAATCCCCCCGCCCAGCGCGGCCGGTAGATTCACCTGGGCCGTGCCGTGCAAATTGAAGTTGCTGGCGCTTTGGTACGTACATCCGATCGTGGTGTCTTCAGTCAACAAATATTGCATGCCCGCCGACCATACCTGCGTGGCACCCGCGCCGTGGATATCGAGCAAAATCGGCGTGCCTGCCAGGGGCGCACTTTGCAGAAAATAGGGACCGTTCAGCGAGGCATAGCTGACGCCCACGCCAAACGTGCCGCCGATCGAAAGGCGGTCCGTCACCTTGTAAGAAATACCGGGCAGAATCTTGGTGAGCGTGCCGAACGAATCGTAGGAACGCGTTCCTGGAAAGAACGTGTTTCCGTTCATGTTATAGTTGGTCGAGAATCCGGCCGGCGTGAACATGCCGATGCCGATCGCGAAATCACCATCGGCGCTGCGGCGGATGTACGACAGTTGCGGCAACGGGGTGAAACCCTGGCTGACCGCGCTCTTGACCGCGCTCGTATAACGGAAGTTCGTTTGCAGTCCAACCAGGTCGGCCTCGAATAGCCCGTCCCCTTCGACGTTACTCATGGCGGCGGGGTTGTCGAACAGGATGGCGCCGTTGTCGGCGTATCCCTGGTTCGTTCCACCGCGTGACAGAGAGCGCGGCGACACACCGTCCAGGAACAGGCCATCGGACCAGGCCGTGGCTGCCATCATTAGCCAGGCGACCACCGCCACACAGGGCATCCATGTCCGCCGCATGGGACGCAGTCCTTTGCGCAAGGGAGAGTGATTCTCTCCGTAGCATCGGCGCGCCGTCGGCGCATTGCGGATTCGGCCACGTCAAAAACCCGCCTAATGCCCGAGTCCACTGCCGGTCGTGCGGCCTGGAGAAACTTTGCGGGCGTCGCGATAGGCGAGGTCGTGCGTAGCTGATGTACGCCGCTATCGCTCTGTCGCCACTGGCGTGATTTCGGACGATAAGCCTACGCCGACACTTGCCAGCATCCCGCCAGACGTAAAAGGAGTGGTGTCGCGAAGCTGTGCCGCGACCTCGATGAATTCCTGCTCGCGCAGCAAAAACGCCTGCACGACGTCGGGATCGAACTGCGTGCCGTTTCCTTCCAGGATAATGGCCCGGGCCTTTGCATGATCGAACGCCGGCTTATAGACGCGTTTGCTCGTCAGTGCGTCGTAAACGTCTGCCAGAGCCACGATGCGGCCGCAAAGCGGAATCTGGTCCCCTTTCAGCCCGCATGGATAACCTCGACCGTCGAATCGCTCGTGATGGGTGATGGCAATGTCGCGCGCCATCCGCAGAAATTGCGCGTCGGGGCGCGCCGTGGCCACGGATTGCAGCGTCTCGCCGCCCAAGATTGTGTGCCGCTGCATAATGGACATCTCGTCCGGTGTCAGGGATCCCGGCTTGAGGAGCACCGAATCGGGAACACCGACCTTGCCGATATCGTGCAAAGGGCTGGTCTGGTAGATCAACTGCACGTAGTCGCCGTCGATCGTCTCGCAATGCTTCGGCCAGCGCGACAACTCGTCGGCCAGGATCCGGCTATACTCGCGCATTCGCTCCAGATGCGCGCCGGTGTCCTTGTCGCGCGACTCCGCCAACTTAGCCATGGCGAAGATCATCAGGTCTCGGCTTTCCAAAGCCAGCACGCGTTCGCCGGTCCGCAGCCGCATTTGCAACTCTTGCGGCTGGAATGGCTTCGTCAAAAAGTCATCGGCCCCGGCGTCCAGCCCGCAGACCACGTTATCGACGCCGCCGCGCAACGTCAGCAGAATAAAGTAGACGTACCCGCTCCAGCTGCGCTTGCGCACCTCGCGGCACAAATCCAGACCGCTCATGTTCGGCATTTGCCAGTCGGAAACCACCAACCGGTACATACCGGTGCGCACGAGTTCGAGGGCCTCACGGCCGTCGCTCGCCTCGGCTACCTCGTAGCCGAAGTGACGCAAGTCTTCGACGATGATTTCTCGCGTAACGAGATCGTCATCGACTACCAGCACTCGCATGGCGGTTCTCGTGCTTGAATGATTGTCGGCTCACTTTAGCCGGACGAAACTTTAACTACGGCCTGTCTCTCGCAATGTCGCGACGAGTCTTGATCGCTCCCCGCGTAAACGGTTCAAATGTTCGGGCAGTTCGGCGAGCCCATTGTCCAACGCTCGTTGCTCGGTGCTCGACGCATTGTCGAACAACGACCGAGCTGCCACGCTGGCGGCAATCCCCTTGATCCGGTGAGCCAGCTGCGCGGCCTCCGGGGCATCACCCGAATGAATCGCCGCCTCCAACGCGTCTAAATCCTGATCGAGCTGGCCGGTAAACTTCGACAATACGCGCTCGACAAGGGCCATATTGCCCAAGCAGCGAGCCTTCAGATCTTCGAAATCCAATACGTCTGGTGCGACATCGCCCGTCGGCTGATTCATGACTCGATCGCTTGCTGGATTTACATGACCACGATCTCGACGAACGCTTTCCGATCTCAAGTTGCCCAATGCCGCTTGCTGTAAGTACTTAACAGGCAAGCATGGCGGCGGCCGTCGATGACGCGAAAGGGCGCCGTGAATTCGCGAGGTCGCGTGCCTCGCCTCCATCACCGGGCGCGAAATCGAGCGCAATCAATACGGCCGTTGGCAATCCTGGTTCCGCTGCCCACTGAAAAGTAGCTTACGAAGAATTCAGCCGCAAAGACGCTCGTTTGCGTGCGCACCCGGCGCAGGCCGCGCAATAGCTGCATCCAGTCCATGCGTCGACCGTGCGTTCCCCCAATCGGCACAATTGCGCCCGCCGGCATTTATCACCACGATCAGTTCATCGGCTGCGTACTGCCACGCTCGGCACGCCGTCGGGAAAAACACCCGCCAATGAGGGGCAGGTGTCGCGACCATGCACCGTTGCCGCTCTGTGAGTCGTCCGGCGAAGAATTTCGAACTGGCGGTAAACGGCGATCGCCGAAGGGGCCAGAGCCGCCGTACAGCGCGACACGGCCCAATCGGCCATCTCGGCTGCACGGCGATGCCACTGGCCATAATCGCAGCACTTTGCGAAAGCTCTACTGAGCGTCGATGGACCAATCGCCGTCGGCTCCAACGTTCAAGAAGTACACGCCCGGCGTTTCGATGCTGACGGGCTTCGATCCTTCAAAGGCGCCCAACGTGTTCACGAGCGTCTCGACGAGTTGCCCATCCCTGTCACGCAGGGTTACGCGGAATCGCGATTCGCCATTGTGCTTCATCTTGAAGACAACCAGTCCCTTGTCGAGCTGAATAAACGGAGTGGCTTCGTAACCGGTTCCCTGGAGTTCTGTCGGGAGCCGTTGTGCGTCTGTTGGCTGGGGCTGATTGATGGCAACCGTCCAGTTGCCATCGGCAGCTATTTCCAGCAGCCGTTGGCCACCGGTTGCAAATCCAAAGCCTTGCTCACCGCGAAACGCGCCGATCTGATTGAACAGCGTGTCGATGTTCTGGCCATCCTCATCCAACAGTCGAATGATCAAATTCGATTGACCGTCGTGCGAGACTTCGACCATCGTCAGGCCGGGTTGCAAGACAAACTTCTCCGAAGATTGTTGCCCCGTGCCCTGCAGCTTGATCGCGTTATCCCGAGATTGTTGATTGTCGAACTGTTGCTGCGGCGCCGCGTCGCCCTGGTCTTCCTGGCCGCAAGTACTCCTGGTTGCCAGCGCCGTTAGCCCCAACGCACCGTACGCACAGGCACCCAGCAACGTCCGTCGTACGCCACGATTGCACAACGCCATTTTGATTCTCCTGCGATAGAAGGATCCGAGAAGCGCCAACAAGCGACGCCCCAGCAAATCATGCAGAATGCGCCCACAAGAAGTCGGCGATCGTCGTCGATCCCAAGTCGGACGCGACTGTACGGCCTGCCAGGAAAGTATGGGTCACATTCAACCGGCTGACGCCCGGGCGAAACTCCACGGCCATTTCCGTCATGCTGCAATCCGCACATTGGGGCCGACCGATAGCTCCTGCACTGGTGCAATCACCCTGAGTCGCAGGGGCACAAGGCCTGTTGCCAAAGACATCGACGAGCCTGACTGGGCCCGGTACTAAGCCGTGGCAAAATGCGTCGACATTGTGGAACGCATTCATCGTAAGGGGTGGTCAAAAGCCGAGATTTCCGGCGTCCTGATCGGGCCGGCTTGGCAGTCATCTGCGCTGCTGGCATCAGCTACCACGCCGTTGTCCAGTTCGCGCCCGGGCGCAACTCGTTCGCGGCGTTCGATCTTGAAGCGAACCCCTTGTTGAAAGCTTGACCACCTCTATGATTTCGCAGGAACCAAAGGCGTCGATTCCGACGTCCGCAATCGACGGCTGCTGTCACATCGTGTGCCGGGAACGGAGGACCACCATGAGCGTGACATTCGTTACTTTCTGTCGCAACTTATTGACGAGCGGTGGCCTAGCTGCGGGATTTTTTGCTACCACTGCGGCGAACATCGCGCAGGCCGCCCTTCCTCGTGCCGTGATCGACGTCGGCACAACCGTGGAATGCCGCGATGTCACCCCGGCAGACTTCGTAGCAGCACATCCGCAAGAGAAAATCATCGAGGCTAAATTCCGCTTTTCGGTGCTACTGATCGAAGGGCGCGAGCCGGATCTTGAAGAGTTGCAATTGACAATCGACAGCCCACAGCGACGACTGCGCGTGGTGGATTTTCAACCGCGCACCGAGTTGGCCAGTGATCTGGCTGGCGACGTCGAAGTTTGTAACACGGACGATAGAACGCAATCGCTCAATGCCTCGCTAGGCGGCGTCGTATCAGGCGATCAGGGACCTGCGCACGCCCAAGTGACACCGGCCGCAGGCGTGGGCGTTACGCAAAATCGCGGCTCCAAAGAGACCTACCATCGTTTGCCCCCCAAACAACTGGTGCTAGCCAGCGGTACGACCAACGCCGAGCACGGTGTCTTCTTCAAATGGAGACGAACCAGCCAGATTGCCCTGGAAGGCTCGCGCGAGGTGACCTGCCGGCTCCTCGTTCCGCATGATTGGACCGGCGATTGGGTGCAATTCCATTGCGACATTCTGGGGCGACATAAGAATTATTTCACCGACAAGGTCGAGCTATCGGGCCGCGCACAAACGCTAGTGGCCTTGTACCTATCCGGAGATTCGGTCGCCCAGCACGCTGCCATCGCGCTGGCGCTCGCTCAGACATCCGGCGAAACCATCGGGTCGGCATCGAGTCGCCCGGGCGCTCGCAGCCATACCGCTTACAAGCCAAGCGTTCCCGCAGACCGGCACACGCAGGACTGGTTTTCCCTGCCCACGTTCAAGCTCTGCGGCCAGCAGCGCGACGCTTCAGCGTCGTCCGACGCGACATTGGTTGGCGCCAATGCCACGCTACAAGGCAATTTGCCGAAAGCCGCCGAGCAGCTTCGCGAACTTTCTGGCACTAGCATCTCGACAAGCGGGAATTGATCCCCTCTACCATACCAGCGGCACCAGCCCATAGCGCACTTGGCGGCAGTAGTCGTCGTAACCTGCCAGGTCGCTTCTCAAATACCGTTCCTCGTCGATAAGTCGTAGGACGATGATGACGATTAGCAGAAACGAAACGATAAGCGCCCAAAAGGACGCCAATGCTAATGGCGTCGCCACGAACAGCAGCACGGCACCCGCATACATTGGATGCCTCACGACACCATACACCCCGGTCGTCACAACGTGCTGATCGGTCTGCAATTCGACGGCGGCAGATGCAAAGCGATTTTGACGGAATACGAAGAAAATCAGGACGAACGTCGCCAGCATCAATAGGTCGCCCACGACAATCAACGTCACGGGTAC
>DASXEJ010000062.1 GCA_036490175.1 Pirellulales bacterium
AGGGCTGACCACGAAGTATGTTTTGCCGCTTTTGATCGAGCGCAGCGGAGCGTATGTCACGACCTTGTCCGAGGTATGCGCAACGAGGTAGCTGCCAGGCACCGTCGGCACGAAGCGCGTGGACCAGAATCCCTCGGCCGGCGCGTAGCCAAAGCATCAACGCGCGCGACAACACTTGAAACGTGTCATCGCTTGCCATACGGCAGTAATCCGCTAGGCCCGTCCAAAACGACCACATTTCCGCTTCAAGTGGAGTGGGTATCGCGAGTCGCGCATGTGAGGGGCCTAATCAGCTTTACGGCCCACAATAGAACGGCTCCAACCGCGAGATTTGCAAAACTGGCCGGTTCTGGGACAACGACGGCTTCGCCCGCTCCGACCGAGGCCCCCTCCCAATTCGACGCGATCGCGTTGATGTCCAGGCCATTGACGATTCCGTCACGATTGGCGTCCCCGGGCACTAAACCAATCGATCCGGTCTGCAGCCAATGGCTCGCCAGCAGATTGATGTCCAATCCGTTAACTATGCCGTCGAAATTCACATCAGCCATCGACGCCCTGTAAATCGCCAACGTCGCAGCGTCTTGCTGAGCAAGCGGCGCGTTGTCGCCGAAGTCACCAGTAGACGGATCTGAAATAGCAAAGACGTCCACCAAGGCCGGAGTAGTGAGTGTCAAACCACCGGCAAACTGAATAGTAAGGTTGTACGCAAAGCCATATTCGCCATTGGTCGGACCTGGTCCAATGTAGAGGTCTTTTTCCAATTCATGTGAATCGTAAAGCGAAACGCCAAATCCTGGGTAGTAGTCCGTCTTGCCGTTGATGTAGACATCGCCAAATGCCGCGCCGGGATGGGGATTTGTAACGGGTTGTGGATTGCCAGCCCAAGTATCCCACATGTCGATGTAGGTGCCCGTCGGGGCCAGTGACGCAACTGCGGGCAGTGAGTTGTTCGATAAGCCGCTAGAAAAATACAGTGGGGTGAGGACATTCACCGTCGCCGTGTACGGGGGCCAAGGTCCAGATGTTTGCGCAAAACCGTGAATGACCGAGTAGTAGGCGCCGCTGCTGTCCGAAAAGAGCGTGCCCCCAAATTGTTCCAGGAATAAATTGCTCGCACCCGCGACAGAATGGCCCTGGTCAAGGAACGCGTCCTGCGACGACACGTTAAACCCTGTGGGGTTACCATGCGCGTCATAGGTCAACGATAGTCCAAAGCCGTGTCCCGAGGCGCACGTGGCGTAGGCGACAATTGCCAATACGAAAAGAAGTCGGGTTATACATTGCATATCAAACCTCCAGCACTTTTTAGATTCACTTTCTAAGCCCACGCACGTTCCTGTGCGACAATCGTGCCGACCCGTTCGGCCCATTTGTCATGGGCCGAACGGTGACGGCTATGATCAGCGGCTTGACCGATTGGCCACGCGCGCCCTTAGTGGACGGATCCCCAAAAACGTCAGTGCGCCGATCGCAACTAGCACCGCTGTTGAGGGCTCTGGCACGCCAAGGGCAGCGTTATAGATGCCTTGCGTGGCAATATCCTGTTGGCCAATCGATGCAAAGGTAGCGAATCCGCCAGGATTGTCGGGGTCGGTTGTGATGTCCAATGCAAACACGTCGACCAACGGCCCACTCGTGACGGTCGCTCCCCCGGCGAAATGCACTGTCACCGTGAATGCGAATCCGTATTCGCCGTACGTCTGCGTCGAACCAGCGCCCAAATAGAGGTCCTTCTCCAGTTCGTGATGATCGTACAACGATACACCAAAGCCGGATTCGGACGACGTGCTGCCATTCACATAAACGTCGCCCACGGATGCTCCCGGGTGGTTGCCATCGGAATTACCAGCGAACAGATCGAAGATGTGCAACTGTGTACCAGCCGACGCGGGCACAGCCGGTCCCGTACCATCCGAGAAATACAACGGGCTGATAATGTTAAATGACGCGGACGTGTAAAACGGGAACGGCCCCGATGTCTGTGCAAATCCTTCGTCGGTGCCGTAACTGCCGTCGCCATTCGGTGTGCCGTCGAATTGATCAAGAAACAGGTTCCCAGGACCTGACGTAGGATTCACTGGGTCGTTATCCAGCACCGGCTGTGCCGATGCCACGATAAAGGCAGAGGGGCTGGCGTAAGAATCCACAGACAAGTCAAAACCGTGGCCCCACGCCGATACGGTCGTGGTTAGGATAGCAATCATTGCGATCCAAAATGCTTTCGAACACATAGGAAGTATCTCCAAAGTCGTTGAGTTTCAGAAAGTTGTCTATCGTTGCTTAGTAACTCGATCGAAGAACGCATTTTCGCGCGACGTAGCTATTGGAGGGGCCTGGCAAAATTCGTTCCGTTTGCAGCGTCGGTCTGCACCCACTGGTCGAACGTCACATACGGGACGGTCGTTGCATGGCCGTCTGCGTACATCATGTTCGAGCAATCGACGTGTTGCGTCGGATTGACTTCCGCCAGGATCGCGTCCCATACCCGGCCGCGCGCGATGGCCCCCGGCTGATACCAGTTGTCGGTATGCACGTGATCATCCTGAACACTGCGGCCGCTGCTCGCGCCCTCGAACATGACAACCAGACCATGAGTATCCTTGAGCTGATTGATGTTCGTTACGCTGCTTTTGACCTCCATAGGATCAGTGGGATCTGGCGCTACGAAATTATTGATGACGTAGCTGGTCCCGCGTAGGCCGCTAACGTTGGGATCGACCCTATCCTGCTCCATCGGATCATCGGGACAAAGTCTCACGTTGTCGACATTTTCGCAGTACGGTGCGAGCGTCACGATCCAGCCTTGACTCTGGCTGGTTTCGCTCTGCGCAGTGCTGGCGTCGCTTTCGTAGGTGCACGGAAAACTACCTCCGTGGTCGTTCACGTACATTTGCAATGCCAATCCCAACTGGTGGAGATTGTTCAGGCATTTCATGCGTCGAGATGTCTCGCGCGCATACTGTACTGCCGGCAGCAACAAGGCCACCAACACGCCGATAATTGCGAGAACGACCAGCAATTCAACGAGCGTAAAGCCTCGTCGATGGCTCATCGCTTTCTCCCTTTGCCATTGGACTTTCGAAAAAGAAACGCCAAATCGGCACCGCGCAATACGGCCGCGCGCAGGGGCTAACGGCCGCTCGGTAATAACGACGTCGACAGCGGCGTCTCACCACACACGAGTAAGCGAATCAACGCGCGCGACAACGCTTGAAACGTGTCGTCGCTTGCCATACGGCAATAGCCGGCAGAGCCCGATCCGCACGCGCCTGACAAAACCGTCGCAGCGAGTACGGACGCGACATACCGGTAGCGCAGTGGCGCTTGCCACTCGTGGCGCATGAGCGCCGCTAGGCACAAGGAGGACGCGTGGGAATATCCAACGCGATTGAAGACGCGCACAGGAGTGGCACTGCCAGCCAACCTGTCGGGCGCCAATCGAACCGATAGTTTACCGCCGCAACCGGCGGCAGCGCAGAAAACGTCAGGACGGACAAGGGACCCAGCCCGCGGCAATGGCCGACCATGCGGCCGATGACAACCACGAGCCGCCACCGCGGACGGGCGTCAGATTGCTTTTCCGCCGCGTGGCTCTCGTCGCAACTGGCACATGCGCCCGCGGGCGTGCTGCACGTTGTAGTGTGCGTGGTCGCCGCGGTACAGCAACTTTCGGCATGATCATGGTCATCGCCGTCGGCATGTTCGTGCTCGGCAGCCGCCAGCAATTCAGGCGGCGCTGCGACATCGTGTTCGATCGCCCAGGCCAAACGTTGTTTTGCCGTGAAGCAGCAACAGCCGCGGAAACATTCCTCGGCCGACATACATCCGCAAGGCCGATCCTGGCAGGGAAAGGGCGTGCTCTTATCCTTCGTCAATTGAGGTGGCACGCGCTGCACAAGGGGCAAGCCGGTATTGACGACGAGGAAGCCCAACAGCCCGACGACCACCGTGAGGCGGCCCGAGAAACGCCCCAGGCGACTGGTCAGGCGACAGCAGTGCATCGGACGACACTTCGGTAGGAAGGCATGGGCGGGACTTTGGTGGTCGAATGTAAGGTCCGCCCGGCGCCATGTCAAATAACGGCTGCCGACGACCTGAAAAGGTCCTAGTTCGGTACTCGCGTCGTCAATTTGGCCAAATCGGTGCGCCGTGGTGATCGCAGGGGGGGAACTTTGGAAGGATTGGACAGCGTCGCCGACGCCAAATAGGGATTTCAAACGCAATTTCGCCCGTGGCTGGTCGCCATCAGCTAGCAGCTATCCCGCTTCCTGGCCGGTTGTGTGGATCGAACAGGCCACGATAGCCGAAACCTAATTATGTCAAGCGCTCTGCCGGCGCGTCCGAGTGGACGGGCCGGCTGAATCGAAATCAAGCACATCTCGACAACGCGACGGCATACGGTTGTGCATCGGGCAACCGGCGCCTGTCTACAGCGCTTGCGACTTCTCGCGCTTTAGTCCAAGGAGGGACTCACATGACCAAATCGCGCCCCGGCATGACGCTCATCGAATTGATGGTCGTCATTGCCATAATGGGAATCCTCATTGGCATGCTCTTGCCAGCCGTACAAATGGCGCGCGAAAGCGCTCGCCGCGCCCAATGTCTGAACAATCTCAAACAGGTCGGCTTGGCGCTGCACATTTATCTCGACCGGCAACAGTCCCTTCCCCCCGGATACATCTCGCAGGTCCTGAAGAACCGTGACGATGGCGGCCCGGGCTGGGCTTGGGGATCGATGCTGTTGCCCGATGTGGAACAACAAGCGCTATCGGATCAGGTCGATTTCACGTCGGCGCTGGCCAGCGCCAACGTTTGCAACATCTCGTTGGCGACGTTCGTTTGTCCGTCGGATTCGGCCTTTGAACCGACCATCGACATTCCTAGCCTGGCCGACAACAGCGTGATTTGCACGATGGCGGCGTCGAGCTACGTAGCCTGCGTGGGCACGGTGCGCCCGACTTGCCGCGTGTGTCGCGACGCGTTCGACGGCGTGTTCGGCCGCAATCGTGCCATCAAGGCGGCCGATATCTGCGATGGCCTCTCGAACACGATCGCCATTGGCGAACGGGCCTTCAAATGGTCGACTCCCGCACTGTGGGGCGTCGTACCGGGCTCGGAATTGATCGACCGTCTGATCGATGGCCGCTTGGCTGCGGGCCCCGGCTACGTGCTGGGCACGACGTTCAAGGACGGTTTCAACCTGGAAGAGATCGTCGACGACCCTCGCGAAGATCACACGCTGGCCGAGATCTTCGGCAGTATGCATCCGGGCGGCGCGAATTTCTCTTTCTGCGATGGCGGGGTCCGTTTCATCAAGGACTCGATCGATCCGGCCACGATGAACGCCTTGTCGACCCGCTGCGGCGAACCGCAGGGGGGCGAGACGATTCACTCCAATCCCTTTGAATGATCCAACCTCGACACCGCGACGACGGTCGCGACTGAGTTCGCCAGGATACCGGATATGGCCATCCCATTGCTGAAAGAGTTCCGCGACTTTGCCATGCGGGGCAATGTCGTGGACATGGCGGTAGGCATCATCATTGGCGGGGCATTTGGCAAAATCGTCTCGTCACTGGTCAATGACATCGTGATGCCGCCCTTCGGCCTCCTGCTGAACAACATCCCGTTCAGGGATATGTGCATCAACCTGCAGAATTGGCATCTCATCTCGGCGGGCGAAGCGATTGAGGACCCCAAGGCGCCCATTCCAACAATTAACCTCGGTGCGTTCTTCAACACGGTCATCGACTTTGTGATCGTGGCATTCGCGATCTTCATGGTGATCCGCTGGATGAATCGGCTACTGCCCGCACCGGTCAGCTCGGCTCCGGCCCCGAAAAAGAATTGCCCTTATTGCCAGTCGAGCATTCCGCTGGTGGCGACGCGTTGCCCGCAATGCACGTCCGAGTTACCGGCGGGCGCGTAATCTATGGGTAGCTGCGTACCGGCCGGTGTTCGCACTACGGTCGCGGCTCGCGCAGTTTTGACGCCAGCGCATCGGCCTCGGCGGCCAGGGCTCGCACGGCGTGCGAAACCTGCACGTCGTATGGCGCAACCGGCTCTAGCGATCGAAGCTGTGTGGGCAGCCGATCCAGTTGTCGTGCGCAGCGCTCCCGCAGGCTCGAAAGTGGTTCATGAGGTGCGAGACGCTTTCCCGCTTTCATCACGGGCACAAGAAGTGGATCGCCTGCCTGTCGCTCCTCTTCAAGACCGATCACATCTCGCAACAATCGCCCGTCTTGATCGGTCTGCCGGAAGACCTGCTTGCGTCCAGGCCAGGTCGCTTTTCCTTCCGCCAGCTTGCGCGTCGGGCGGCCCGCATACTCGGCCAACTTGTAGACGCAGTCCAGGTAGGGGGCATCCGCCGACACGTCGAGCGACGTGCCGACGCCAAATCCTGCGATCGGCGCGCCCGTCGCAACCAGCTTCGCCACCTCGTATTCGTCGAGTCCGCCGCTGGCAAAGATCGATACATGTCGCAATCCGCCGTCGTCGAGGATCCGACGGACCTTGCGCGCATGTGCCGCCAGATCGCCACTATCGATGCGCACGCTGCGGACCGAGATTCCTTCGCGGGAAAGGGTCTTGGCGACGCGCACTGTCGCGCGGGCCCCCTCCGCGGTGTCGTAGGTGTCCAGCAGGAAGACGACGTTATTGGGACACGCCCTGGCGAACTCCAAAAAGGCCGTCCCGTCGTCCCCCATAGCTTGAACCAGCGAATGGGCCATCGTGCCGAATAGCAGAATCCCGAAAGCCTGGCCGGCCGCCACCGTGGCCGTGCCGGCAAACCCGGTCAGGTATGCCGCCCGGGCGGCCAACAACCCCGCCTCGGCGCCGTGCGCGCGGCGGAATCCGAAGTCGACAAGCTGTCTGTCCGGCGCGGCCAATACGGTGCGCGCGGCTTTCGAGGCGATCATCGTTTGATATTGCACAAGGTTTATCAACCGCGATTCGACCAACTGCGCCTCGGGCAGCGGCGCGGTGACACGCAGAATCGGCTCCCCTGCGAAAAATACCGTCCCCTCGGGCATGGCCTCTACGTCGCCTGTGAATCGCCACTCGGCCAACCGCCCCACGAAGTCGACCGCAAAATGTCCGCAGCCGTTGAGCCAGTCGAGTTCATCGGGCGAGAACCGCGCCGCCTCCAGGTAGTCCAGCGCCTGTTCCAAGCCGGCCGCGATTAGAAAATTTCGGCTCTTCGGCAATCGGCGGACGAAGAAGTCGAATACTGCCACATCGCGCAACCCCGCGCGATCGTAACATTGCAGCATGGTGAGCTGATAAAGGTCCGTCAGCAGCAAGTTGGATTCCAATGGCATAAGTACGACCAATCGCTGACGCGGTCGGTCAAAGGCTTCCCCACCGCGCGGGCGAATTATTCAGCAAACTATTGAGCGGTGCCGGCGTCGAAGGCCCTTTGCGCCGCTTCGTAAACTGCCTTCAGTGGCACGCCTTTTTCCGTTGCCACGCGCTGGCATGCTTCAAATTCCGGCGCGAAGCTGGGCGGCTGCCCTTCGATCCAGCCGAGCTTACCTTCGACCGGCCCCCATTCGGTCGTCACCGTGTGTTGACGTCGTTCGAGCTTGTGGCGACTGACCGGCCAACGGCGGACTCCCAACGTGCCCGTTTCGCGAAACAGAATTCGCTCGATCTTGTCGATCTGTTCTGGAGGGCAGAGTACCGAGAGCATCACGCCCGGCCGGTTCTTTTTCATTTGGATCGACGTGGTGTAGACGTCCAGGGCGCCCGCCTCCCACAAGCGCGTGGTGCAATAGCCGATCACCTCGCCGCTGGTATCATCGAGATTCGTTTCCAGAACCCAGATCTGGTCGCTGGTAACAACGTTCGAGGCTTCGCCGACGAATAGCCGCAATAAATTGGCCTGCTCCTTCAGATCGCGCTGACCGGCGCCGTAGCCCACCCGTTCGACGGTCATGGCCGGCAGCGGACCGAACGTGTCGACCATGGTTGCCACGATGGCCGCACCGGTCGGCGTCGTCAACTCGCAAGCGACGTGCGATTCGGCGATGGGAATCCCGGCCAGCAATTCGGCCGTGGCCGGCGCGGGAATGCTCACTCGGCCGTGTGCGATTTCGATCGTGCCCTGCCCGGTGGGAACTGGCGAAGCATGGATGCGGTCGACGCCCAATAGATCCCAGGCCACGGCCGCGCCCACGATATCGGCAATTGAATCGACAGCGCCGACTTCGTGAAAATGAACCTTGCGGATCGTGGTGCCATGCACCTTGGCCTCGGCTTCACCCAACCGCGTGAAGATGCGCTTGGCCAGAGCCTTTTGCCGGTCGGTAAGACCACTGGCATCGATCATGTCGGTGATGTGATGCAAATGGCGATGGGCATGTTCCGGCTGGTGTTCGACCGTGACTTGCGTGGCGCGGAAGCCATTCTTCTTCACCTCGGTGGCCACCAGCCGGCAGCCGGCGATTCCCAAAGATTCAACCGCCGCATTCAGCGCGGCCAGGTCAACACCGGCATCCACAAGTGCCCCCAAGGTCATGTCCCCGCTGATACCGCTCAGACAATCGAGATATGCAATTCTCAATGTTTCTCTCGTTCCTTAGTTGGATGTTTTTGCCGACGGGCGGCTGGCAGCCGGAGGGTCTGGGACCCACGGCTGAGATTGACGCAGATTGCCCAGACCGCTAAAGTCCCAACCCGCTTGTGGATTCATCTGGCACCTGACTAGCCAGGGCGAGCCACGAGATGGGGCCATACCAAGCATTGACTGGCTTCAGGATACCTCGCTTGCGTCCTGCTCTCAAAGGCTCTCCGAAAAACACGCTGACCCCGCGTCCCGGCAGCCTGCCGTCGCGGATGCGGGTGCTGTACGTCACAACGTATCAACGCACCGGCGGATGGCTAGCCGAAGCGTTGGCCGCTGACAGCGCCTCTGAGGTCGTGCTGGAAGAAGCCGTCGGATTTGCCGCAGGATTGTCTCGCCTGCGTGACGACGTCTTCGATGCCGTGCTGATCGGCCATGAGCCAGACGAGTTGGACGCAACGGCCCTTGTCGACGCACTGCGGACGGCCGGATCGGAAGAACCTGTCATCGTGCTCGGCCAGCAGGACGAGGCCGAAATGACTGCCCTCTGCCTCGAAGCTCACGCCGATGCCTATCTGTGTGTCCGCTCTAGCACCACGCGGACTTTGATCTGGGTCGTGGCCCGCGCGATCGAACACCACTTTTTGCTGCGCGAAAATCGACGGCTGCAACAGGCAGACCGGCACCGATTGGAAATGGAGCGCGGCGAAGCGGATCGATTGCTGACCGAACAACAGGGGCTTCTTCGCGAACTGGACCTGCTCTCTGGCCCACGACAAGAGGGCACCGAGGGCCAGCCCGCCGAATCGATGTCCCGGCCGCCACTGCCCGAGCAACTCGAAGCGCACTATCGCGAGCTGTTGAGGGCCTATGTGATGATGGGCTCGGGGAACCTTGCAACCGAGATGCACGCCCTGGCCCAATGGCTGGCCACGGCGGGCATCTCTGCGGCCCAAACGCTCGAGCTGCATTTGCACGTGCTGCAGGGGGTCCTCAAGGGGCTGGGCACACGCAGCGCCCGACACATCATGAACCGCGCCGATCTACTGGCGCTCGAAGTGGGCGTGCATCTCTGCGAAGCCTATCGGCAACACGCGACGTCCGCCGCGCCGTAATCGCCCGCTACGGGGGCGAACCTCTGCAATGCCAGGTGCTGTGAGGCCGATTGCAAAGTAGGCGGGTGCCTGGGGTCGGTGCACTCGCCGCCTCCAGAATGTGCGAAAAACTAGGGGCTCGCTTCGCTCGCCCCGAGCCACCCAGAAGGGCACCGCGAATCTCCAGGAGCTATGATGGTCGCTGTCCACCATGTCGACTCCCGTCCACGCAGTGAGGATTCTATGCTGGCCGCCGCGCGCACGTTGTTCGTTGTTTGCCTAGTGACGTCGCCGGCCGCGATCGTCGTAGCGCAGCCTGCCGCAGTGCCGATCAAAATCGGAGTCATCGACTCTCAACACATCGACCACCCGACGCACCATGTGCAGGGGCTGGCCGCTACGGCCAAGAACTATTGGATCACGAGCGTTGATCGGCTGGCTAAGCGAGGCCATGTCTATCGCGTCGATCGTGCGAGCGGAAAAGTCACGACCGAGCGCGAGCTGACTCTCGGCACACAGTATCATCCCGGCGGCATTACTTTAGCCGCCGACGCGCTGTGGGCCCCGGTGGCCGAATATCGCCCGCGCTCGACCAGCACGATTCTGAAGCTCGACCCGATGTCGCTCGCCACAAAAGCGTCATTCACGATCGACGACCATATCGGCTGCCTGGCCGTCGTCGACGACGGCGAAATCCTAGCCGCGAATTGGGATGCGCGCACGTTTCACCGTTTGGGGACTGACGGCAAGAAGCTCGGCGAGCTTGCCAATCCGCGCCCGGCAAAATATCAGGATCTGAAAACGCTCGACGGGCGTATAGTGGCCAGCGGCACCGAGCTGGTCGACGGCCAGCAGCTACCGGTCATCGATCGTTTGCACCCGAAGACACTGGCCCTCGTGTCGCGTTGGCAGCCTACTGGCACGTTGCGCACAGGCGGCAACAACTTCTGCCGCGAAGGCTGTGCGATCTACGATGGCCAGTTGCTGCTGATGCCCGAGGACGGGCCGCAAACGACGATCTATCGCTTTGCCATACCGACTGATTAACTCTCGGTGCGGGTTGGCGCCGCCAACAGACCGCCGCACGAGTGCGTTGTAGTCGACCGCCAGTCACTTCTTCGCCGGCAGGATTACCAGTCCCTTCACTCCCAAATCGAGACTGAAAAGGCCGCCACCACCACTTTCGGCCCCTAGGCCGCCGGTCACATAGAGCTGTTCCATTCTCGGCCCACCGAATGCCACGTTGCTGGTCGTTACATTGCCGCCCGGATAGCGAGCCAATAGTTTTCCCTCGGGGCTGAGGACTTGCACTTCGCGCATGCCGTAATGCGCCACGTACAGATTGCCGGCCGCATCGAGACACATGCCGTCGGGCTGGTTGTCGATCTGCCCCTTGGCTTCGTCCTTCGTCGGCAGGTCGGCCAGCACGCGGCGGTTGGTCAGCGTGCCCGGCCCGGTCACATCATACACGTGGACGCGGTTCTTCTGGCTTTCTCCCAAATAGAGGTGCTTACCGTCTGCCGTTAGCGCGATGCCGTTGGGGAATGCCAATCCGCTGTCGCAAAGATGAGTCTTTCCCTGCGCATCGACATAGTGGACCGTGCCGATCGGCTTCTCCAAACCCGAATCGCCGGGATCGCTGAAGTAGAAACCGCCATTGGGGGTGTCGAGCGTCAGGTCATTCGGCCCGCGCAATGCTATGCCATCGCATGCCGTCGAGGCTGGGTCGAGCAACTTGCCATCGGCCGAGAGGTGCAGCACGGCATGCCGGCTCGCGTCGCACACCAGGTGCGTGTCGTCGGCCAGCACCTTGTGACCGTTGGGCGCGCCAGTCACTGCCCAAGTGCGCTTGCGTCCGTCGGGCGAGAATTGGACGATCTTGTCACCTTCGCTGATATAGCCCTGTCCGGCATGATCGAAGACGACCCCTTCACAGTAATGGGGCACTTCCAGCAGCTTCACGGCCTCGGCGTGTTTGGGCAGGTCGGCGGCAACCGCCACAGGCGGCAACAGAGAGAGGGCGATCCATACGTAAAAGGCATGGCCAGGGCGTGGCATGGTGACGAACTCCGATCTCGGAAGTGGTACTGTGTGCGTGCGGAGAAAAGACCCGCGGTCGCGGGCGATGTGCATAGCGTAGGCCCGTTGCGATCGGGCCGCAACCCGATGGATGCTGCGCCCCCAACCTGCATTTGCTTGCCGGCGCGCGGGTGCTTAGATTAAACCAAGCTTGTTTAGGGTCGCCACGCGCGACGGCCTTTCCTCACGGCGCGGGGAAGGACAGGGGGGGACACACATTGATCGTTGAGGGTACGGCGCTATCGTTGCGCCAAGCCCTCAAGCGACGCTCGATCGCAGGCCCCAGCGTCGTGCCGACCATAATTTCATTGCATCGCAAGGAGAGTCCCAGGTGGGTTATTCCGAAACCGCAGCGTCCTCCCGGCGTGGGTTCTTGCAGGCTGCCGCCGGCGCCGGGCTGACAGCCTTGGTTGCAGGCTGTGCCCCGCAGGGAAGGGCCGCCGGTGACGGCAATCGCAAACCACTCCGCGCCGCGATGGGCAACGCCGGACTGCAAAGCACCTGGTGCAAGCTCGGCAAAGATACCGCCGAGTTGTGGGGTGACCTATTGGGCGTCGAGATCGTCTGGTTCGATGGCGAGTTTGATCCGCAAAAGCAACGCAACAAGCTCGACCTGATTGTCGACGGCGACTGGGATTTTTGCTGCTTTCAGGCCGTGCAGATCGATTCGCTCGAAGAGCCCGTTCGGCAATTGAAAAAACGGGGGATACCTGTGATCTCGATGGACACGATGCTGGTGGCCAAGGAGCGTATGCGCGATGTCGGAGTGTGGTGCGAGGTGACTCCGAATCAGGTCTTCATGGGCGAGAGCAGCACGCGGTATCTAATGCAGAAGATAGGCGGCCGCGGCAAGGTGATCCATATTGGCGGGCTCAGCGCGCACTCGGGCGCACTGGGTCGCCGCGAAGGATTCGAGAACGTGCTGGCGCAATACCCAGACGTGCAAGTGCTGGGGGGCGGTGTGCGTTGGTGCGATTGGGAAAAGCAGATGGCGCGCGACACGTTCGAGTCGCTACTGGACCAAAGCCAGGAACCGATCGCCGGCGCGTTCTTCCACAGCGACGATATGGCCCTTGCCTGCCTGCCGGCGCTCGAAGGCACCCCGCATGCCAAAATGGTGGTCACGGCCGTCGACGGCCAGAAAGAAGGGCTAGCCGCGATCCGCGAAGGGAAGCTGGCCGCCACGACGGTCAACCCTGTCTGCTTGATCCATATGACGGCCTTGTCGCTCGGTCAGTTCATCGTCCGCAATGACGAGCAGGTCGACAACGTGCCGCTCGAGATCGTCACGCCGGGACCGCTCGTCTCGCGCGAGTCAGGCAATCTCGAAGCGATGCTCTATCTGGCCGATCCTCGGCACTGCCTGGTTTGAGTGCCCTCGGTGAGAAGTACAGGCGAATCGTTGGTTGTGGGAAATGGATCGAGGCGCTGATCGCTGACAACCGAGCGTCTATTCGGAGATGATTCCCCGCCGCCGCACTTTTGACAGTTCATCGCCCTTCACTGCCCGCCTGATCATCTCCGCATGTCGACCACCGCCCCTCATGCCGAATCACCGCTACTCGCTTGTCGCGGTATTGGCAAGCGGTTCGCGGGGGAGGTGGCGCTGGCTGATGTCGACTTCACGCTCAAGGCGGGCGAGGTTCACGGCCTGGTCGGGAGCAATGGTGCCGGCAAAAGCACGCTCATGAAAATCTTGGCAGGCGCGCTACCCGATCATGCCGGCACAGTCGAACTCGACGGACGTACAGTCGACCTCACCAGTCCCCAGTCGGCACTCCGGCACGGCATCGCCATGGTGTACCAAGAGCTATCAGGCGTGGCGCAGATTTCAGTCGCCGAGAACCTGTTCCTGGGCCGGCAGCCGACGACCCGCTTTGGGCGAATCGATTGGAGCGCAATGCGCCGCCAAGCCCGGCAGCAGTTGGCCGAGCTAAAGATCGAAGTCGACGTCGAACGGCGATTGGGTTCTTACCCGCTGGTGGTGCGTCAGATGGTGGAAATCGCCCGAGGATTGCACTCGGGTGCCAGGGTGCTCATCCTCGACGAGCCCACGAGCGCGCTCAGCCCGCCGGAAACGCGCCGCCTGTTCGAGCTGATCCGGCAATTGCGCGAGCGGGGCGTTGCGATAGTCTTCATCAGCCACTTTATCGAAGACGTGTTGGAAATCTGCGATCGCGTGACAATCCTGCGTTCTGGACGGGTCGTCGAGACGCGTCCCACGCAAGAGTTGAACAAGCACACGGTCATCCACGCCATGCTGGGGCATCGCCTCGATTCCCGCGAGGTAGGGTACGAGGAAGGAGTAGTATTGCCGCCGCGAAACGCGACGCCGCCGATGCTCATCGCCGAAGGGTTGGCACTCGCGCACGCGTTCTCACCGATCGATCTGGCTGTCTCGCCCGGCGAGTGCCTGGGACTCTACGGGTTCGTGGGGTCAGGCGTTCAGGAACTCGTACATTGTCTGGCCAGCGCGCGACGCGCCACGTCTGGGCGAGTTCTTGTCGGGGGCCAGCCGCTTGTGCAGGGAGATACTCACGGCGCGGTGCGGCGCGGGGTCGCTCTGGTCGGTGCGGACCGGGGGCAGACGCTAGTACAGGATGCCGAGATCTATAAAAACGTCACACTGGCGCATCTAAAACGCGTGGCCGGCGGATGGCTCACTCGGCGTAAAGAAGTATCGATCGCCGAGCCAGTGCTTGCTCGGGTCGGTTGTCGTCCTTTGTCACCGACATTGCGGGCGCGCAACTTATCGGGAGGCAATCAACAGAAAGTCGTGCTGGCTAAATGGCTATTAGCGCCCGTACGCGTGCTATTGCTCGACGAGCCGACGCGCGGGATGGACGTAGGTGCGAAGGAAGAAATCATGCAACTCGTAGCCCAACAGAAGCAAGCTGGCGCAGCGGTGGTGCTGGCCTCGAGTGAGCCGGAAGCCGTGCTGGCCCACGCCGACCGCATCGTCGTAATGAGTCGCGGGCAAGTGACGCAGGAATTCGCCGGAACCCGAGTCGACAAACAGACACTTATGCGCTTCGCCTGAGTTTGTCGGGTCGTCGACGTGAGCGGACACCAGGCACAAATCTGCGGTGGGATCCAACCTGTGACGCGGTAGTAGGGCACGAATGTCAATTGATAAAGACCACCACCTGACCAAACATTTCCTTCGGCCGACCGAACAACATGCCCGCTGACGACAAACCACTCTATCGCCGCATCCTCGGTCGACTCGAAGCGCAGGACATTGCGCCGCTAGTGAGCCTGGCGGTGCTAGTGCTCTTTTTTGCGCTGGCCACGCCGAGCGGGACGTTTCTCAAGCCCTCGACATTGGTGCAGGTCTTTAAGCAGGGGGCGGTGCTGGCCATCGTCTCGGTCGGGCTGACGTATGTGCTGTTGTGCGCCGAGATCGATTTGGCGGTCGGCATGGTGGCCCTCTGGACCGCATGTTTCTGTGGCTGGTTATTCGAGCGCCCGTTTGCCGCGGGAAGAGCGGGCACGGGCGAAGTGTCGGCCTGGGCCGTGGCGCTGGTGATCGCGGTGCCGCTCGGTACCAGCCTGCTATTGGGACTGGCCTCGGGCGTGCTGACCGTTTGGTCGCGGCTCCCGAGCTTCATTATTTCGCTGGCCATGATGAACATCGCCGACGGCATGTCCCGATGGCTGACGAAAAGCGAGAAGTTCGCCGTGCCAGCCATTCTGAAGACGATCGGCAATCGAGGCATCGAGCTTACGGATCGGCTGGAGTTGCCCTATAGCGCGCTGCTGGCGGCCGTGGTCTTTTTGATTGGCCATCTGGTGCTACAACACACGCGCTTCGGCCGCTACGTTTACATGACTGGCGGCAATCGTGAGGCGGCGCGCCTGGCCGGCGTGCGCACCGGGTGGATCGTCGTCGCCTGCCTGGCCATTTCGGCCGTTACGGCAGGCCTGGGCGGGCTGGTAAACGCCGGCCGGCTGAATAGCATCAGCCTTGATCAGAATGCCGACCTGCTGTTGAGCGCCGTAGCGTGCGTCGTCCTCGGAGGGACCAGCCTGTTTGGCGGTTCCGGCGGCATGGGACGCACCGTAGTCGGCGTGCTGACGTTCAGCGTTCTCAAGGTGGGGTTGAACCAGGTGGCCTGGATCAACGACCTGGCCCGTCCACTGCTGATGGGACTGGTATTGCTAGTGGCGCTCGTGGTGAACGGTTTACTTTCGAAAGAGAGATAAGATGGCTGTGATGAAACGTCGATCGTTGCTGACGCTGGGGGTGGCGACGGCTTTTCTCGTAGCGCCCGGCGCGCACTTTGCCGCCGAACCGCCCAAGCCGGTGTCGATTATCTTCGACACCGACGTCGGCAATGACATTGACGATGCGCTGGCGCTGGGTGTGATCCACGCGTTGGAAAGTCGCGGCGAATGCCGGCTGGCAGCCGTGACCATCAGCAAGGACAATCCACTGTGTGCGCCGTTTATCGATCTGATCAACACATTCTATGGCCGCGGTGACATTCCGATTGGCGTCGTCCGTAACGGCAGAACCCCGGAGGAGGGAAAGTATCTTCGTCCGCCGGTCGAAGCCCGCGACGATGGAAAGCTGCGATTCCCGCACGATCTGACCAGTGGCGTGGACGCGCCGGAAGCGGTCGAGGTGCTCCGCAAGACGCTTGCCCGCGAGGCCGACGGTTCGGTCGTGCTGGTCGTCGTCGGATTCTCGACAAATATCGCCCGGCTGCTCGATTCAAGTCATGACACCCATTCGGCACTGTCGGGTCGAGACTTGGTGGCGCGCAAGTGCAGGTTACTGTCGATCATGGCTGGCAACTTTGGACCAAAACCGATGCCGGAATACAACGTACACGTCGATGCGGCGGCCGCGCGGAAGGTCTACGCCGAGTGGCCAACGGACATTGTGGCCAGCGGCTTTGAGATCGGCCTGGCGATCAAGTATCCGGCCACGAGCATCGAGCGGGATTTTGCATACGTCGCGCATCATCCACTCCCCGAGGCGTACGTGCTCTACCAGCCGATGCCGTACGATCGCGAGACTTGGGACCTGACAAGCGTCCTGTACGCTGTTCGACCTGACCGAAAGTATTTCAACCTCTCGGAGCCGGGCACAATCACGGTCGATGAGAAGAACATGACGCACTTCACGCCAGAGGCGACCGGGCACCACCGTTATTTGAAAGTCGACGCCGAGCAAATTGCCCGCGTCCGCGAGGCGCTGATCATCCTGGCCAGCCAACCGCCGGATCGTGCTAAGGCACCACAGAACTGAGGCCACGACTGCCGAAGATCCTTCGAGTCGAGAATTGCGACGTCCGTGGCGGCAACTGCCCGCGTTGACTTTCCGTCGCAAGTCGACGGCGTTATTGTTTCTTGCGGAACTCGTTCATGAACTGAGCGAGTGCCTCGACACCGGCAAGCGGCATGGCGTTGTAGATGCTGGCGCGGATGCCCCCCACGGAGCGATGCCCTTTTAGGTAGTGCAACCCACGTTCCTTGGCCTCGGCCAGGAAGCGGGTCTCGACCTCGTCGTTGGGCAGCCGGTAGGTGACGTTCATGAGCGAACGGCAATCAGGCTGGGCATGCCCCTGATAAAAACCGCTGCTCGAATCGATCGCATCGTAAAGCAGCTTGGCCTTCTTTTCGTTCAGCTCGCGCATGTTGGCTAGCCCGCCAATTTCATTCAGCAGCCAGCCTGTTACTAGGTTGACGATATACACAGCAAACACGGGCGGAGTATTCAATAGCGAGTTGTTCTCGGCATGCTGGCGATAGCTGAGCATGGTGGGAACCTTGTCCGAACATTGGGCCATCACGTCGTCGCGCACAATGGCGATCGTGACGCCGGCCGGACCGGCATTCTTTTGGGCACAGGCGTACAACATGCCATAGCGATCCATCGGCAACGGCCGGCACAAAAAGTCGCTCGACGCATCGCATACGAGCGGCACCTTGCCGACGGCCGGCTCGTCGAGGAACTGGACCCCTTGGATCGTTTCATTCGACGTGAAATGGACGTAAGCCGCGTCGGAGTTTAGCTTGAGATCGGCTGTCTTTGGCAGGCGGTCGAAGTTCGTCGGCTTGCCGGTATAGGCAAGCGCCACGGTTCCGGCCTGCTGCGCCTCTTGATAGGCGGTTTGGCCCCAGGTGCCTGTAACGATGTAGTCTGCCGAGCGGCCTGCTGCGCCGAGCAGGTTCATCGGTACCATTGAGAACTGCAACCGCGAGCCCCCTTGCAGGAAGACCACCTGGTAGTTGACCGGCAATGCCAACAGGCGTCTCAGATTGGCGATCGTCGTTTCAAGCACCCCTTCGAACCACTTGGTCCTATGGCCGATTTCGAGCACCGACACGCCCAGGCCGGGCAAAGCGAGCATGTCGCGCTGCGCCTCTTCGAGCACGCTCACAGGTAGGACGGCGGGGCCGGGCGAGAAATTATAAACGCGCTGCATGGGGGTCATTCCTGCACAGTAGTTGTCTGAAGTGTTTCGCAAGCCGGCGCTGACGAGCCGGCACAGACGCCTTCACGTCGCCGGGGGGGATCCTGCTGGCGCGCGACCGGTATTCCGCGAGCTGCGGGTTCCTGCCGCATCGCGTGCAAAACCCGTGGCGGACGAAAGCCACACGACGAGCTCCCGAAATCAGGGAGGCTCGCGACGGCCACCAGGTTCGTCGGCGACAGATTCCCGCAACCGGTCCTAGGAAGCCGAGGATTTTAGCCGAATCATGGTCAGGCCAACAGTCCGGCCCGTCCGACAAAGGGCCAGTCCCACAGACGCGGCCGTGCTAGAAACCGTCCATTGAATCGAGAGGCCTACAGCCAGGCCGGCGGCCGCTCCACGAAGAAGGCCTTTTCGATGTCCCAGAAATTCACGAGTCGCGGTGCCTTCTTGTGACGTTTGAGCAACACTCGCACGAGGAAAGTCGTCGGCTGGCCGTCTCGCTCGAAGGTAACGGCCCACAAGGACGTAACGCGTTCCGAAACGATCAGCGTTACCTCCTCCTCGGTCTTCAGATACCTGACTGTGGCACTTCCATCGACGGTCCGCAACGCGCGCACCAGGGGCATGGCGGCGAACGAACGGAGTGCCGCGGCGGCTTTGGGATCGTCGCGATAATGTGCGACGACGTCGTCGCCCGCCGACTGCCGGGATCCCGTTTCCTGCATAAGTTCCAAAGCTGTTTCGAGCCTGCTGTGCAGTACTGCGTCGAACCAGGCGTCGGTAATCAAGCGCGCCTCTTGCCGCGTCCGCGCGATCGAAACCGCACTGCGCGAGATGGCCGCCGCCCCCAACAGCAGAGCCAACAGCAGGCTGACGATTGCGATCCCTCGTCCGAGCATGCGATGTGGATTCTCCGCGATGCGGCGCAGCGCCATCAGGCTTACCGCCACGGAGGCCAGCGGCATCACCCACAAAGCCGGATGCGCGAAGGCCAGCACCGAAGCCACCGCCAACACCAGGGCAAACAGCGCCAACACGCTGATCGCGCGGTACTCCAGCCCGTCGGTTTCGACGTGACTGGTTCCCGAGATGTCGGGCTGTACGCTGTGCATTCTTCAGTCATCTCGGAACGAGCACTTTGGATCACGGCCAACGGCGTTGGCCATCAGTGACACTAGCCGTGGCGAAAGCTGACTGTCAAGCCGCGATATGCCGGGGCTGGGCAAAAACTCACGGGAGCCAGATCGCGACAGCCGGCACCCCGAGCGATTAGACCTTTATCTTTGCTTGAACTTGCTGGAAACCCACACGTCCACCCCCTTCTGCATGACGCTCCGCCGCGCTGCGTATTTGATCATGTACTCTCCGTTGGGGTCGAAGACGTACGCCTCGGGCTTGTCGGCCGGAGCCGAGCGAGCGAAGCTGCCACGGGACTCCTTCTGCATAAATCCCAACCACTGCCGGTCCGGAGCAAGGCCAAAGAACATTTGCTGCTCGGGCTTGAAACCGCCGAACAGAAAATTCTTCGACAGCGGCGCCGTATGCGCCGTCATGGTGAAAAAGCAAACCAACACCCAACCCGTCCAGCAAGCAAAGAAATAGCTGCCCACCAAATCAACATTCTTAGGAAATCGCACGCGCACGCGCGAGGCGGCATCGGTCAGGGTACGCAGCGCCAGGTAGGTGCCGGCGAACAATGCCCATAGCGATATGAAGTCCCACAAATAAACTCCGCCGGAAGCTTTGGTCATGAGGAAGGCGGCCAGCTTCTCCCAGAAGTTGGTGGCCACCAGGGCGGCGGTTACCACGTTGAAGAGCACGATAGCATTGCTCCACATGCCCTCGTTGCCGATCGAGGCCAGTACCACCACGAAGATTAGCGCCAACATGCCGGGAAATATCATTTCCATGGCGATTACTCCTTGAGCACGCGCATCAGTTCTTGGAGCGAAGTAATTCCTTTGGCCACGAGCACGATCCCCTCTTCCTGCAGGGTGCGCATGCCGGCGCGCCGCGCCGCCTGCCGCACGGCCGCCAGTTGGGGCGTGGTGGTCAACGCTTGCTGCACCCCCTCATCGACGGTTAACAGCTCGAAAATCCCGGTCCGGCCCAGGTAACCAATACCCTGGCATTCGGTGCAGACTTCCTCGGGTTGTTGCGGCGGACGGTACAGGGCCTCGACGCGCCCCGCCGGAATTCCCAATTGTTCCAGGACCTGCGGACTGGGGGCGTAACCTTCCTTGCACTTGGGACACAATTTGCGAATCAGCCGCTGGTTGATCGCGGTCGTTACCGCGGTGGCAAACTTGGCGGGGGGAACCTTGAGCATCATGACCCGCAAAAGCGATTCGGACGCCTCCTTGGCGCGGACGCTGGTCACGACCATGCGTTTTTCGACTTCCACCTGCTCGCAGAGCATGGTCGCGCTGTCCGCGTCGACCATGTCCGGAACGATGTAAACGTCGGGATGCTCGCGAATTAATTTGGGAAGCGGGGTGGCAGGAGTCTGCCCCGCGGCCGGATCGAAGTAAGTAACGGTGACGTTCTCAATATCCAGCTCTTTGATCGCCGACGATTCGATGCCGACAAAGCCACGCGTGTAACGATCCATCGAGCTGACGGTGGCGTTGAAGAGCGTCGAAAGTCCTCCGCCGGGGGGGGCGGAAACGACGATCATGCCTTGGTTTGCGGCCACTAACGCCTTGAGATCGTCGACCAGCTTGGCTCGCATATCGAGATCGGGTAATCGATCGAGCTTCTTCTTGCGACCTTGCAACTGCATCAGCGTGCGTTCGCCAGTCTTCGTCCCCTGGCTGACGAGCCGGCTCGTATATTTGACTTTCTCGTGCTCGGCCCCGAAAGCACCTTCTTGGCGTTTGGCGCGTTGGTTGGGATCGAGCCCGGCAATCAACTTCATGACGGCCAGCATGGCGTCCCCGGCCTCACGTTCGCGCGGCTCGGCATCGTGCCACACGCCGTCGATCTGGTAGCGCACGCCGACCTGAGTCTGCGTGAAATCGAGCAACACGGCTTCGGCGCGTCGTGTCAGACAGTCAACCACAAGCTCCTGCACCAAGGAAAAACCAACGCTTTGCCGAGCCAGCAGCAGGTTGGCCGTGTTAGTGCGTTCGTCCTTGCCTTGGCTTTGCAACTCGACGGGTGGCCCTTTGCCACGCCGACTCGACTCGGCGGCGATCTTGATGCCGACCACCCTCAGATGCTGCGATAGCCAAAAGCGGATGTGGCCCGCAGTGAAAACCGTCTCATCGATCGTCACCCGAGCATTGCGATGCACGACATAAGCAATAAACGGACCGGCCCAGGCCAGCACCATCAGCGGCATGCCCAACCAGAACCAGGGTATGATCCACAGCAAAATAAACGCCGCCACGAAGCTAAAGAACGCCAGCATGTTCCAGCGGCGGAATTGCAGTCGGAGTTCGCTCCCGTCGCGGCTCATCCAGTCGACCGAACCGACCCACAATAGAAAGATCGCCCAGCAAACGACGATCTTTATCCAGCTCAGGTAGAAGCCGGGCCCTAGCGGAAACTTCAAAATATTCTGGCTGTCGACGCCCGGGTACACCGGAAACGTACCGAAGTCCTCGGCCGAGACGGCGCCCGCGTCGACGGCGATCCACAGCGCCGCGATAACCAGGATGAAAAGGCGGTGCATCAGAGAATTCCGGGCGCTCGAACGCTGATACCCTTGAGCGCCATGCGCAGCGCGTCGACGTTGGGAGCCACTTCGAAGGCCGTGGCCCGATCGATAAGATCCTTGTCGACCAACCCTTTGAGGCTCATCGTGAAGTCTTGCATCCCCTCCTTCTCGCACATCACGATCGCGTCGGCCAGCTTCTCGTCGTGCGACTCGAGCAAAAGCTTACGAATCGTGGGGTTGAACGTCATGATCTCGACGGTCGGCACGCGGCCCACGCCCGGCTTGATCGACGGCAGCAGCTTCTGGGCCACGATGCCCTTCATGTTCATGGCGATGGCGCTGCGCAAAGCGGCGTGCATGTTCTGCGGAAACAAGTCGAGAATACGACCGATGGTCGAGGGGGCGCTCGAGGCGTGAATGGTGCCGAACACGAGGTGGCCCGTCTCGGCCGCGTGAATGGCCGTCATGAACGTTTCCTCGTCACGCATTTCGCCCACCAGCATTACGTCTGGATCTTCGCGGACGGCATGCTTCATGGCGGTTGCGAAGTCTTTCACATCGAGGCCGATCTCACGCTGATTGATCAGGCACTTGTCCTCGGTGAAGACGAATTCGACGGGATCCTCGAGCGTGAGGATATGCTTCCGATAATTTCGATTGATCCAATTCAGCATCGACGCGATCGTCGTGCTTTTGCCCGAACCGGTCACGCCGGCCAGCAGTACCATTCCCTGGTGGAACTTGCACAAGTCCTCCATGATCGGCGGCAAGTACAGCCCCTCGAAGTCGGGCACGAAGTTATTCACGCGGCGAGCCACCATGCCAATGTGGCCCAGTTGCTGCAGCATGTTGACGCGGAATCGCCATATCTTACCGTCGACGTCGACGGTGTGGGCAAAGTCGGCCCCGCCGCTTTCGTCGAAGATTCTGCGATTGCGCTCATTCAACAGCGGCAGGCAGAGCCGCACCATTTCCTCGTCGCTGATAGGCCCCCGGTTCATCGGCCGCAGCGTACCGTTGACGCGTACGATCGGAGCTCGATCGGCCTTCAAGTGCAAGTCGCTGCCGCTCAACTTGACCAGCGCGCGAAATAGCTTGTCGATCTCGTATTCCTCGCGCTTGCCGAGGAAGCGTTCGCCGCCTGTCGCGGGTGCGGTGGCCATGTTAACTCCCTACTACACTTTCCGTGCGTCGTGCCGACTCATGCCGAGAGCCGCACTGGAACGCCGCGCGCCGCCATCACGCGCTTTGTCTCTGCGATACTGTATTGGCGAAAGTGAAAGATGCTAGCCGCCAGTGCCGCATCGGCCTTGCCGTACTGGATCGCGTCGGCCAAGTGCTCCGGCCGGCCGGCGCCGCCGCTGGCTACCACGGGAATCGTCACTGCCTCGCTGACAGCCGCGGTGATCTCCAGGTCGTAACCGTTCTTCGTGCCGTCGGCGTCCATCGAGGTAAGTACGATCTCGCCGGCTCCTAATTCCTGCACCTGCCGTGCCCAGGCGACCGCCTCTAGCCCCGTGCCGATGCGGCCGCCGTTGACGTGCACTTCAAAAACGACACGACCATCCTTTACAACGCGCTTGGGGTCGATATTTACCACGATACACTGGCTGCCGAATCTCCGCGCGGCCTGCCGCACGAATTCAGGGTCGCGCGGCGCCGCGGAATTGATTGAGACCTTGTCACAGCCGGCGTTCAGCAATTGCCGGATATCGTCCAGGGTACGAATCCCCCCGCCCACGCAGAGCGGCATGAAGATCACCTCGGCCGTGCGACGGACAACGTCCAGCATGATGTCGCGTCCCTCATGGCTGGCCGTTATGTCGAGGAACACCAGTTCGTCGGCCCCTTCCGCTTCATAGCGGGCGGCCACGTCGACCGGATCTCCGGCGTCGCGCAAGTCCAGGAACCGCGTGCCCTTGACGACCCGGCCACGATCTACGTCCAGACAGGGAATGACACGCTTGGCGAGCATCTTTTCGATCGATGGCCTGTTCCGCCGAATGGGGGGTAATTCTGGGGATCTCGTACCGCTTTCCCCCAGAATTCGCACACCGGAAACAGCATTGTGTACCAGCCGCGATCGACGGTCAACGGCCGCCTTCTACCCATCGCGGATCACGGCCGCTTCGTTTCACGCCGGTTGACTGGTTTCGGGCGCAAACCGCTTACAACCACTACAGATATCGCTGTCCAAGGGTCGATCAAGATTGATGGACCCATGCGTCAGGAAGTCTCCCGACCTGGACGGTGCGCTGGCGTTGGGCTGACTAAATCGTTATTAACGATCAAATCGATAATCGCTGACGTAAATTTAAGTTGGGAGTGCTTATAGTAGCGCTTGCGCAAACCCTCAACACGGCGGAGGTGTAGCATGACGGTTCTGAAAAAGTTGTCGCTTTTGTCCGGTGTCGCGGCCCTTGTCGTGGCCGCCCTCTATGTACAAGCCAGTGCGGCCCAACAGGGCAGCACGGTCCAAACCCAAACCCAACCACGGCGCACGACGAGCCAAGCGGCGAATCAGCGGCGGAGCTACCGCAGCTATTCGTACGAGCCCAGTCGCGGCGGGGATGTCGCTCCACGAGCCGCCGCTCCGACGTGGAGTCGCGCCGACTCGAAGGTGAAGTTCCGCTACGGCTACTATCCTTACTAAGCCTAGCAGCCGAGCGTTGAACTCAGAAAAGCTCACGGGCCAGGCGAATGCCTGGCCCGTGCTGTTTTGTGGGTCGATTCCTGTCGTGCAGCGAGGCGATCTATTCCATCGCGGACGCCACGACGACTGGCATGTCGCTGCTGGCGCTAGTCGCCTGCGAGGTGGCTAAATCGCCCGTCGACGGTCCCGCCGGCGGCGAGGCCTTGGAAACGGCCTCTCGCATCGGCTGGCCGCGCAGGTGCCGCTGCCACTGCTGCTCGAGCGATCCAACGCCGGCGATCGCATAGACGTTGCGCAACGCCTTGTCATAGCCTTTGACCGTTGCCTGGTCGACAAAATCGACTAATTGCTGCTTACTGCCGAGTTTGGTCAAAAACTCGACCAAAGAGGCACTTTGACCATAGAACGTTCCCATCCGCGACGGATGCGGATAGTTCTCCATCGTCAACAACTCAGCCAGCCGAAATTCGCCTCCTCGGGCGACCGCGCTCGCGAGATCTTTGCCGTGTAGCCGCCGTTTGCCTGCCGTATCGGCCAAGATGGCCATCCCTTCGTCGGCCCAATGCGGGATCGGAATTCGTACGAAGCGGTCGGCCAGCACGACATGCGTCAACTCGTGAGCCAACGCTTCGGCGAACCAATCCGCACGGTCGCCGCGCAAGTCGATGCGGCGCATGACGACCTGATCCTTGTCGAAATCGATTAGCGACGAACCCGTGGTCTGTCGTCCACCAGGGCCCACTTCCTTCAGGTAGCTCTCAAAGCGGCTATGGACCACGATGTGACATTTCGGCTGCCACGACGTTTTGGCGGATTCCGGTAGCCAAGTCCCAAGTAGCTCGGAGCGCAGAGCTTCAAACGACGCGGCCAGGCCGTCCTTCATCTTGTACCCGACGGGCCGGCAGATGCAGAAATTGTCGGTTTCTTCGATCAGCCAGGAGCCGGACTTCTTGATTGTCGATTTTGGCGCCGCGGTTGTCTCGCAAGTCGCACAACTGCCTTCGTTACAGGCTGCACACGCGGACGCGGGCTCGGCCGACCAGGATAGGTTGGGGGAAGCCAGTAGAGCAGCCAAGGCCACAGAAAGACTGGCACTTCGCATCGTGGTTCACCTGAGTCCAGGGGATCAGGAACAGGCGGCATCGGGTGCCAATCATGCGACCACTTCACCGTGGTGGTCCCTGTTCGCTCAGGCTGCTAAAGGAAATGGCGTGCCAGGACGCCAAGACGACAGCAAGAGACGGTGTGTATCTGCTTTAAAGAGAATGCTTTACGATCGCTCGATTCGTTCCGGCGGTGACTGTCGGCGGCGTAACCGGGCCGGCAATTGCCCGCGCTCTAAGCAGAGAATGCCGCGCGATGCGACAGCCTGATTGCCTGAATAATCAGGCGCTGCACACCGTTGAAGGATGTAGCCGGGGCCAGAAGATCGGCCCAAATTAGTGGTCCGACGAGACGTGCTCAACCACCCGCCGGCAATCAGGCAATGATCCCAAGAAGACCTGCCCATAAGCCTTGTGTAGGACCCGCGAGTCCAGGATCACCACAGTGCCGGTATCCTGGGCTGTGCGTATCAGACGGCCAAAGCCCTGCTTGAGCTTGAGCACGGCCTCGGGCAGTTGATAACTACGAAATGGCTCGCCGCCAGCCGATTTGATCGACTCCATCCGGGCCGCCAGTAATGGCCGATCCGGGACAGTGAAGGGCAGCTTGGTGATGATCACCGTGCGCAGCGCGTCGCCCGGCACGTCGACTCCCTGCCAAAAGCTATCGGTTCCCAGTAGAACTCCGCGCGGATCGCGCTTGAACTGATCCAGCATCCGCGTCCGCGACCCGCCGTCGGCTTGCGAGTAAAGTGTCATGTTCCGGCTGGCCAGCCAGGGCGTCAGCTCGGTGGCGGCACGACGCAACATGTCGTAGCTCGTGAACAGCACGAACGCGTGCCCATCGGTCCGTGCCACGTACCGCTGGATCATGGAAATCGCCGTCCGTTCGAATTGCTCTCGTTGCGAGTTCGGATCCGGCATGCCGTCGACCAGCACCAATTCGACCTGCCGCTGGTAATCGAATGGACTCCCCAGCGCCTGGGCCTTTACTTGGGTCAATCCGACACGTGACTTGAAGTAGTCGAATGACAATTCCTTGCCGACGGCCAGTGTGGCGCTGGTCATGATGACGCTGCCCACTTTCTCGAACAGGTGCTCTCGTAGCGCCGGCCCCACATCGATCGGCGCCGCCGCCAGACTAATCCGCGGCCTGCGCCCTCGGGTGACGTCGACCCAATAGACGTTATTATCGAGGCGCTGTTCCAACCAGTCGTCCACCTGCCCGGCCAGTGCCGTCAAACGATCGGCGGCGGCGAGAAAGTCCTGCCGCTCTTCGCGCTCGATGGCAAAATCACCTTGACTGCGCACCATGCGCGAGAGCTTGACCAACTGGGGACTGAGTGGGTTGTCGACGATGTCGGCCCTGGCGACGCGGCCGCTCGAACCTCCCTGTAACTCGCGCCAATTACGAACAGCCTCGAAGAACTCATCGGCCGCGAACCGACACTCCAGTACCTGTCGCTCGGCGTCGGCCAGCTTACGATGCACGAGCAACCCCCGGTTCGTGCGGTCGTTGTACAGCTTGTTCAATACGTATTCGATGTTGCCCGAATGAATCTCCAGGCCCAGATGGTCGCTGGCCACGGCCTCGAGGTTATGAGCCTCGTCAAACACCACGGCATCGTAATCGGGCAGAATGGCCCCTCCTTGGCGACGTAGCGACAGATCGCTGAAGAACAACGCGTGATTGACCACGAGCAGCTGTGCCCCCTGGGCACGGCGCCGCGCTGTGTAATAGAAGCAGTCCGCGTAGCTCGGGCAGTCGCGTCCCATGCAGTTGCCATGATCGCTCTGGGCCTCATCCCAGACCTGGGCCAAAGGCCGCGTCTCCAAATCCGATAGCGAGCCATCGGTCGTCGATTCGGCCCAACGGGCCAGCCGGCGCAGCTCGGCGAATTCGACTTCTTCGCGGAATAGGGTGCCGGCCCGTTGCATCGCGCCGCGCAGCCGCCGGCGGCTCAGATAGTTGTGCCGTCCCTTGACCAACACGGCGGAAAACTCGAGCGGAATCACCGCGTTCAGAAGAGGGATGTCCTTCGTGATCAACTGCTCTTGCAGGCTGATCGTGTGCGTCGAGATCACGATCCGCCGCGCGACGCGCTCCTCTTCGGGCGCGGCTGCGGCCAGAATGGCCGGCACCAGGTAGGCAAAGCTCTTGCCAACTCCCGTGCCGGCTTCGACTACCAAATGCTTGCGCTCAATCAAGGCCCGCCACGTCGCTTCGGCCATCGCCGCCTGTTGCGGTCGATCTTCGTAGCGCGCCAATCGCGCCGCGATGCGGCCGGCGGGCCCCAGGATTTCGGCGGGCGTCAGGGTCATGCGGGTTGCACACATCAGTCGAGGCTCGAACGATTCATGGTCCGCTCCTCTTACGTTCATCACGAGGTAAAAGACGCGAGAACGTCGCTTCCTTCAGACATCCGGCCTCGTGCCAACGAGAGATATCCCGCGGACGAGCCGGCCGTCCGTGGTCGCTTTGCTTCTTGCGAAGTTGATTCTGTGCTTTGATGATGGAATTGCGTCCCTGCAATGCCGAATGCAACCGATTTGACGACGCGAATCGGGCATCCGCACAATTAGCGAGGCTTCACCGGCGCAATGGTGCCAGTCTCGGGGCTGCTGGCCGTGGCGTAAAGCTTCCTAGGTATTCGCCCAGCCTGATACGCCAGACGACCGGCCGTCGTAGCCGCGCGCATAGCCCGGGCCATAACCAGTGGGTCGGCCGCGTGCGCGATACCGGTGTTCAACAGCACGCCGTCCACGCCCAACTCCATGGCAAACGTCACGTCGCTGGCCGTGCCCACGCCCGCGTCGACTATGACGGGGTAGTCCGGGTCTCCCTCCTTGAGATACTCCAGGCAGATGCGAATATTGTTCGGGTTGAGGATGCCCTGTCCCGAGCCGATCGGGCTGCCGGCCGGCATTACGCTGGTGGCGCCGGCCTCTTTCAGCCGGCGGGCCGTGATCGGATCGTCCGTCGTATAACACAGCACCTGGAAACCTTCGGCCACCAGCTTCTCCGTGGCTGCCACGGTAGCAATCGGATCAGGGAGCAGCGTCTTGGCATCGCCGAGCACTTCGAGCTTGACCCAATCGGCCCCAGGATTCTCGATGCCCAACAGGATCTCGCGCCCCAGCCGCGCCACACGAATGGCGTCCTCGGCGGTAAAGCAGCCTGCTGTGTTCGGCAACAGCACGTAACGACTGGTGTCGATGTATTCCAAGATATTGCGACCCGCCGCGTCGACCAATCGTTCGCGGCGCACGGCCACGGTGATGCAATCGGTTCCGGAAAGGTCCAGAGCCTGCGCCATCAGTTCGTAACTGGCATATTTGCCTGTGCCGACGATGAGCCGGCTGGCCAGCAAATGAGTGCCCAGGCGGAAATAGTCGTCGCCAGCAATCTCGGGCTGTCGCGCAGGCAGACGAGGGCTCGCGGTTGCATGTTCGGGCGTCATCGAACTATCCTCCTCCCACGAGCGAAACAATCTCGACACAATCCCCCTCGACTAACGTTCGTTCCGTATGAACGGCCCTCGGCACGAGTTCCAGGTTCACCTCGACGGCCACCTGGCGCGGCGGCAGCGCAAGCTCGACCAGCAAATCGGCCACGGTAACGCCAGACGCGACGGTGCGTGGTTGGCCGTTGCAGACAATGTGCACAAGGGCGGTCGCAGATTCGCGGTCGCGCGAGCCATGCGCCGCGGTAGAGGAGGGATTGGTCATCAGCGGCATTCTAGCGCCGCTCGGCGCGAATGGTCAAGCGGCGCGGCCCCGTAGGCTTGCTTGCCGGAGATACACCAAGCAGCGGCGCAACTAGCGTTTGAACCGATGAATGCCCAGGTTATCGGCCAGGATTTCGACGCTGCCATCGCGCTCGCGGAACTCGATGCGCTTCGCCTGTGAGGCTAACGGCACGGTCTGGCCATCGACGACGATTTGCGTTGCCTCGATGACCGTGATTTTGCCAAGCATTTGCACGGCAGGGTGCGGACTATCGGCAACGAACGGCTGGCGAATCACGGGCATTCCCTGCTTCATCAGGGTCTGCACCATATCCAGACCCGGAAAGATCTGGCACTCTTCGCGGACAGCCTGTGACGTCGTATTTAATACCACCGTGTGAAAGCAATTCTGTGGTCCGAGGGTGCGGACCTCGACCAGATACTGCGGAGCGGATAGCGGAGCGACGTGCGTGGATTTCTGCTCCAGATTCCGTAGCGCGATGCCCAACCCTAACGACGCGGCGACGACGCCAAGAACCCAGTACTGCCGGCCAGGCGATCGCATAAGAGCACCCTCTTAATGATCATTAAGACGCACAATGTGCAGCGCAACCGATGTATGCGAATTAAAGGACGGTACAAGCGCGCGTACAGTATTCCTTGCCGTCGCTTCCTATTGCGGCCTTATTGGCGCGGTACGGAACGGCAGAGCGTCGAGCCGATAAAGCGTGCCCTTGAACGGCATCACACTGGTGGCCAAACCGCGCGTCCAGGGAACCGCGTAGGCAGCGATGCGCCCAGACGTGGTTTCGGCCACGTAAACCACCGAATTGCCGGGTTGCATCTGGCCTCCTTGGCGTCTGAGGCCGGCAGCACCGGTGACCATCATGAATTTGGGATTCTGATTCGCTTTCACGCCCAGGTCGTCAAGCACCGAGGTCTCGAACGCCGAAGTGAATTTTCCGGTCGACGTGCTCAGCACCGCGCATTTGAGGCTGCCGGTAAGGAAGTCGAGAATGAAGACCGCCTCCAACTCGTCGTCGACCAGGCCAGTGGCCATGGCGAAATTGTCGGTATGATCGGTCGCCACGGCGTGCAAGGGGGCGTGCGGCAGGAAGCCGCCCAAACCCAGGCCAACGATCAGCGCGACGACGACCCACAGCGTGCGCGATTGAACAAACGAGGGGGCCATATGACCTCTCCGCGAACGAGAGTAACGGCAGAAATGACCGGCACCACCTAGTAGTAGAAGCCTACGGGCATGCTACCGCGATTGGGGATTCGCCACCAGATTGGTTTAGCAGCCCATATCCACCCCTGCAGCACTACAATCCGCCGCCCAGAACGCTAAACTGTCGGGCGAGTGAAGGTTGATCGATGACAGCACGCCAGGCTCGCCTAACGTTTTGTACAGCATCGATCACTCCATACTCGTACGAGCCAAGAGCATGACGCCCTGACGACCTTTGACGACTGGCTAGTCCGCCCAACTTTCGCATGCCCCGCAGGAGATACCCGCTATGTCGACCAATGGAACCTTGAATCGCAAGTTGCGCATGGCGCTCGTCGGGGGAGGGCAGGGGTCCTTCATCGGCCGGGTACACTGCACGGCGGCTGTGCTCGACAATCGGGCGGCACTCGTGGCCGGGGCCCTGTCGAGCAATGCGGAAAAGGCCAAGGCCTCGGCCGCGGACTACGACATCCCTGCCGAGCGAGCGTACGGCTCGTATCAGCAACTGATCGACGGCGAAAAGAAGCTGCCCGCCGATAAACGCATCGATTTCGTGTCGGTCGCCACGCCCAATCATACACACTTCGAGATTGCCAAAGCTGCCATCGAGGCCGGCTTCAACGTGGTCTGCGATAAGCCGATGACGTTCGACCTCAAACAGGCCGAGGAACTGGCCGACGCCGTCGATCGCACCGGGGTCGTCTTCGCCGTGTCGCACAACTACACCGGCTACCCAATGGTGCGTCAGGCGCGCGAAATGGTTTTGTCCGGCGAGTTGGGCGAGATCAATGCCGTACGCTCGAACTACATTCAAGGCTGGCTGCGGACGCGCTTGGAGAACGAAGCGCAGAAGCAAGCCGCGTGGCGCACCGATCCGTCGAAAAGTGGCGCGGCAGGCAGCTTTGGCGACATCGGCACGCACGCCTACAATCTGGCACGCTACATCACTGGTCTGCTGCCCGAAAGCATCAGTTGCACGCTTAAGACTTTCGCCGAGGGACGCAAACTCGACGATTACGGCCATGCCGTCGTGCGCTTCGAGAACGGCGCGCTCGGCACGGTCACCGCTTCGCAAATCAGCCACGGCCGCGAGAACGATTTGTTCATCGAGGTCGACGGCACCAAGGGCTCGCTCGAATGGCATCAGGAAGAGCCCAACAAAATGCTCTACCGCCGCAACGGGCATCCGCTGAACGTTTACACGCGCAATCCGGGCGCGCCATTTATGAATGAAATGGGCAATGCAGCCTGCCGACTACCCGGGGGGCATCCTGAAGCGTTCTTCGAGGCCTTCGCCAACGTCTATCGCTTCGCGTTCGACAATATGGCGCTGCGGGCCGGGGGACAGTCGTTCGAGAAACGCGATACGGTATTCCCCAACGTCAACGACGGCGTCGAAGGAATGTTTTTCATCCAACAGAGCGTCGCCAGCAGCCAGCAGAACGGCGCCTGGCTGCCGCTGAAGCACCCGCGGGCGCGGCGGTAGCCGTTTCGTCAGTGAAGCGATGAACAACAAGCAGGTCGAAGCCACCGCCAAGCGTCCGCTACGGGTGGCCGTTTCAGTAGTTGAATATGCCGGGAAGTATTTGATCGGGCAGCGGCCGGCCGGAGCCGCGCTCGCCGGATTGTGGGAGTTTCCTGGCGGCAAAATACACGATGGCGAAACGCCTGAAGATGCGGCTGTGCGCGAATGCCAGGAAGAAACCGGGCTGTCGGTGTTGGCCGTTGGTCGGCACTCGACCACGGTCGAGCAATACCCGCACGGTATGACCGAAGTGACATTTATTCTCTGCCGGCCCGAGGGCAAGCTAGCATTGCCGCTTGCGCCGTTTCTTTGGGTAGCCGCTGCTGACCTGGCGAGGTATGAATTTCCGGCCGCGAACGCGGCTTTGATCCGGCAAATCCTGACTGGCGACGCACCACGCTAGCGTCGCGTCAGGACGCTGCCCGTCGCCGCCCGGGGAAAACCGCTCTTGGTCAGGCGCGGCATCTTGGGTAGATTTTGCAAACTTTACAACGTCGCTCACTCTGCTCACGGTACGATCCACATCCTCATCTCGCAGATCGAGGAATGAAGGCCCGCAAGACCTTCGGATCGAACGTGGCCGACGGTGCGACATGCGGCACAGATATTCGGCTCAGGATTTGCTTCCCCCGCCGACAGCCTTTGCTCGCCGACCCAAGGATGGCGCACGGCTGTAAATAAAACTCGAGGAGATAGAGCATGGATGCTCGCTTGGCCCGCGCGGCCATTCTGGTCGCGGCGTTTGTGTCATTAGGCGCTAGCTATCGCACTCCGAATTTTGTGGTCTCGGCGCCTACGCCGCAGATCGCTGAGCAAATTGGCCAGCAGGCCGAAGCGTTCCGCCGCGATCTGGCGACCCTCTGGCTTGGCAGCCCTCTGCCCAATTGGTCGCAACCTTGCCCCATTACGGCGCAAGTGGCCGAGAATCTGGGAGCAGGCGGCGCAACGAGCTTCATGTTTGACGGTGGCGAGGTGTACGGCTGGACAATGACCATCCAGGGCTCGCTGGAGCGAATTCTGGATTCGGTATTGCCGCACGAAGTCACCCATACGATTTTCGCCAGCCACTTCCGACGTCCGCTTCCGCGCTGGGCCGACGAGGGGGCCTGCACCACGGTCGAGCACAGTAGCGAGCGCGGCAAGCAGCAGCAGATGCTGGTCACGTTTCTGAAAACCAAACGTGGGATTCCGTTCCACTCGATGTTCGCGATGAAGGAGTATCCGGCTGATGTGCTTCCCCTCTACGCGCAAGGGCATTCCCTGGCGTCGTACCTGATCCAACAAGGTGGACGACAGAAATTCTTGAATTTCGTCGCGGCCGGATTGCAAGCCGAGCAGTGGCCGTCGGTCACGAAGCAATTCTATGGCTACAACAGCCTGGCCGACTTGCAGAATACCTGGCTCAATTGGGTTCGCAGCGGCAGCCCCGCCATTCAAAAGCCCGCGCCTGGCCCGGCCCCGGCTGGCGACGCGCTGCTGGCTGACGCCGGCCCACGGAAACGTCCCGAGCCGAACCTGATCTATCGCGGCCAGAGCAGCGATGACGTCGTGGCCGGCGCTGCTCCCAACTCGCGCGGTGGAGCGACAAACCTGGCTGGCAGCCTAGTGCCGGTTTCACGACCGCCCCAGCGCGATCGTGCGGCGATCGCCAACGACATGGCGCTGGCGGCCAACACGCCGCTACCCGGACCTGGTTCGTGGCAGCCAGCCGATGCGCCCGCGGTGCGTCCTGGCCCGTCAGCAACGCAATTCGCCCCGCCCGAGGCCGAAGCACCTCGCCAGAAACTGCTCGAATGGAACCGTAATGGGGCCGACGGGGCCACGGCACCGGCCGGCACAGCAAGCAACGCCGGTCAGGGTTCCGCGTCGGTTTATGCCGGCGGCGGGCGGCAACCGGTGGCAGCCCAGTAGATGGCGCGCTGGCTCACGTCGGCATGCGATTTGGATGGGTACTACCGTTCGTCTTCCGAGACGCAACCAAGGCCGCTTGCCGCTGTGGACACAGAGAACGCCGAGAATAAAAAGATCGGACTTGGTGCCACAACGGGCGCCATATCTGCGGTCTTAACTCTCTGAGATCTCGGTGTCCTCGGTGGCCATTTTTTATTTTTTCAGCTCTATATCTACGGCAGCACGTACCGCGTGACGTGGAAGAACACCGGCGCGGCGAAGCAGATCGAATCGATACGATCGAGCACGCCGCCGTGCCCTGTCACCAGCGTGCCGTAATCTTGCACGCCGCGGTCGCGTTTGATCGCGGACATCGTCAGGCCGCCAAAGAAGCCCATGGTCGTGATTAGTAGCGACATGCCGGCCGCCTGCCAAGGATTGAAAGGCGTGGCCCACCACAACGCCGCGCCGAACAACGTGCTGCCACCGACAGCCGCCAGAAATCCCTCCCAGGTGCGATTGGCGCTAATCGCGGGGGCGATAATCCGCCGGCCGACAAATTGTTCGGCCACATAGTGAAATGCATCTCCCATCGTCACGACCAATATGAAGAACAACAGCAGGCTGGCGTGCTGCTCGTGGGGCAGCTTTAGATTCAACAGCGCCGGGGCGTAGCTCAAGCAATAGACGCAGATCATCAGCCCAAACTGTATCTTCGCGCACCGCTCGAGATAGCGCTTGTAATCTCCGGCCAGCGCCACCCGCACCGGTACGAACAAGAAGGCGTAAACCGGGATAAAGATGCTGTACAAACCGTACAGGTCCATCCCGACCAGCGCGTATTGCACCGGCGTAAACAAAAACACCCACGCCAACGCGCGATGGTCGGCAATGCGCGTCGGCGTCAGCGTGATAAATTCGCGCAGCGCCCAAAAGGAAAGCCCGAAAAACAATACCACGGTGGCCGTTTGTCCAAGCAAAAAGGCGGCGGCCAGCACCGAGCACATCAGCCACCAGGCACGCACCCGTAGATTGAATTGCTCGATTACAGCCGGATCGAAACGGGGATCGGTCTGGCGCTTGAGCAACTGGCCGATGCCGGTTGCCACGGCCAGCAGGCCTAGCACCCCCAGTACCAATCCCCAGGTGACGGCATCGTTAATTAGGCTCATAGGTCTTTCAGTCGGCGTACGGCATTGCGGGCGCGGCGGAGGAATTCGGCTTTCGGTTCCTTATTCTCCAACCACATCGGCGGACCGAAGGTAATGCAGCTCAACAAGGGAACGGGCAAGAACTCGCCGCGCGGCAGCACGCGATTCATGTTGTCGATATGAACGGGCACTAATTCCAGATCCGGCCGCTTTTTGGCCAGGTAATACAACCCGCTCTTGAATTCATCGAGTTCCGCCCCCGTGTTGCGGTGGCCTTCGGGAAAAACGATCAGCGAGTAACGATCGCCGATGGCCTTCACCATCAAGTCGACCGGGCTTTGATGCACTTTGATCTCTTTGCGATCGATCAAGAGGGCATCGAATACTTTCATCGCAATCCAGCGGCGGACCAAACCCTTTTCCCAATAATCTTTGGCCGCCACGGGGCGCGTCAGGTTTCGCACTTTGCGCGGCAGGGCCGCCCACACGACCAACACGTCTAGATGACTTGTGTGGTTGGCAAAGTAAACGCGCTGACACGTGTCGGGCTGACAGTCGATCCAGCGCACACTGGCCCCGCTGATCAGACGCGCCAGCCCCGCCAGGAATGTGCGCGTGGCCTGCGTGCGCAGCGTAATCGGCTTGCCGTCCCAACCCGAGCCAGTGGCTTCGGCCGCGGCCGGCACGACTTCGGGTTGTGGGTTGCGGTGCAACATGCCAGTGATTGCGAATTTAGTAGCGTTCCCGGTGCGGTGAGCGCGCGACGGGCGTTTTCGACGTGGCGGTGCGGCTGGCGACCGTGGGCAAAAACCTGCGCAGCCGGTTGTACACGCTCGCGGCAAACGCTGCCCTGCCGGGGCGGCCGTCTGTCGGTGCGAGCCCTATATGTTAGGATGTCGCGGATATTAGAGTATAGGACTTTTATAGGACCTACTTGTAGTTCGTCGGAGGCCGCCGTTTATGTCCGCGCAACCGGTATTGATCGCAGGCTCCTGGCGGCAGGCCCAGCATACAGCGACTTTTCAGGCCGATAATCCGGCCACGGGCAAGCCGCTGGCCGAGAGCTATCCGGTCAGCCGCTGGGAGGATTGCGATGCAGTGTTGGCGGCCGCGTCCGCAGCAGCCGAGGCACTTCGCCAGGTTCCGCCCGAGCGCCTGGCGGCGTTTCTGACGCGATTTGCCGAGCGCATCGACCGGCGTGCCGACGAACTTGTCGAGATGGCCCATGCCGAGACGGCCCTGCCGAAAAAACCCCGGCTGGCCGACGTTGAACTACCGCGCACCACCAGCCAACTGCGCCAGGCGGCCGCCGCCAGCCGCGAACGATCGTGGGCCCTGCCGACGATCGACACGAAACTCAATATTCGTTCCTGCCATGTGGCGCTGGGACCGGTCGCCGTATTCGGGCCGAATAATTTTCCTTTCGCGTTCAACGGTGTGGCCGGCGGAGATTTTGCAGCCGCGATTGCCGCCGGAAACCCGGTGATCGCCAAGGCCAACTCGTCGCATCCTGGCACGACGCGCCTGCTGGCCGAAGAGGCACTTCACGCGGTGCTGGAAAGTGAACTGCCTCCAGCGACGATTCAAATGCTCTATCGCACCAGTCACGCCGATGGCGAGCGGCTGGTCGCCGATCGGCGTTTGGGAGCCACGGGCTATACCGGTAGCCGCGCTGCGGGCCTGGTCCTCAAACGGTCGGCCGACGCCGTGGGCAAGCCAATCTATCTCGAGCTATCGAGCATCAACCCCGTAGTCATTCTGCCCGGAGCACTGGACGAGCGAGCCAACAACATTGCCGAAGAATTCTCCGGCAGTTGCCTGATGGGCACCGGACAATTCTGCACCAACCCTGGAATGGTGCTGCTGCTGACCGGCCCCAAAACTGACCAGTTTATTGCCTCGGTTACAACCCGTTTTCGCGAGGCCCAAGTCGGCACGCTTCTATCGGCAGCGGTGTCGCGTACCCTCGCAGCCAGCATTGCTCAATTGTCAAAGGCCGGAGCCGAGATATTGGTCGGTGGCACGGCAGAATCAAGCGGCGGCTATCGCTTCGCGAATACCCTGCTAAGGGTCTCGGGCGCACAATTCCTGTCCGCGCCCGAAGCATTACAAACGGAAGCATTTGGCAACGAGTCGTTAGTGGTTGTCGCGCGTGATGCGGCCGAGGCAGCCCGAGTGCTGGATCACCTGGAAGGCAACCTGACAGGTTGTATCTATTCTGATTCGCGCGGAAGCGATGACGCGCTGTACGAAGAGTTGGCCCCTCGCCTGCGTGTACGAGTGGGGCGGCTGCTGAATGACAAAATGCCGACGGGCGTGTCCGTCAGCCCGGCCATGAATCACGGCGGCCCGTATCCGGCCACGGGGCATCCCGGTTTCACTGCGGTGGGTATTCCCGCGTCGCTGCGCCGTTTTGCGATGCTCGCTTGTTACGACAATGTGCGACCCGGACGTTTGCCGGCGCTATTGCAAGACAAGAATGCCGCGGGACGCCCTTGGCGGCTCATCGACGGAGCATGGACGCAAAACGACATCGGGTAGCGCTGTCGCGCGGTCACCAACGCTCACTGAGTTGTGGCCGCTTCCAACTCGGGCTCAAGTAGTGCCACCGGAATCGGCAGGGGCAGGCCCGGCTCGCATTTGCTCGCGTAGATGTCGTATATCAGATTCTGATACCCCTCGACCATGCGGTCCAACGACCAATGGGCCACCACGTGGTCGCGCCCCGCGCGCCCCATCCGCTGTGCCAAGAGCGGTTCTTGGAGGAGACGCACGACACAATCCGCAAACTGCACTTCGTCTCCCGGCGGAACGAGAAAGCCGGACACGTTGTCTTCCACTGTCTCGCCAATCGATCCGACATGCGTCGAGACCACGGGCTTTTCACAAGCCAGCGCTTCGAGGATCGAGACCGGGTTGGCCTCCATATGCGAGGTCAACGCCACGACGTCGACCGCCGATAGCAGCTGCGGAATATCTTGACGAATGCCGAGAAACTGTACCTCTTCGCGAAGTTTCAGTTCGGCCGTTAGTTGTTCCAGCGCGGCGCGGCGCGGACCATCGCCAATCAACAGAAACCGCGACTGGGGTACGGCGTCGCGCACCCGCGCTGCCATGCGTAAGAATAATTCGTGATTCTTTTCCGGCCTTAACGCTGCCAGAATCGCGACCAACGGTGCCTCAACCGGCAGACCGAGTTCGGTCCGTAATGTCTGCTGCGGCGTAAGTGGCCGGAATCGTTCTGTATCGACGCCGTTGGGGATCACATAGACCCGTTCCAATGGGCAGCCCTCGTTTTGAATGAGATGGCGTGCATGAGGGCGGGCAACGGCGATAAATCCGTCTGTGAGCGGTGTCAATAACCGATTCTGCCATTCAACATGATCCGGATGACCTGTCGAGTGGATCGCACTCAGCACGACGGGCACCCCGGCGCGATAAGCGGCCAGACGTCCCCAGAACATGCGATCGCCCCCCGTGCCGACCGTGACAATGGCATCGATTCGCCGCTGGCGCAATAGCGCCGTCAAGCGGCCCAACACGCGAATATCGTACTTGCCGGTGATTAATTCGGCATGTGCAGGCACTTCTGCTGCCATTAACTCGCCCAACTCGTCGAGCGACTTCAGGCAGCAAATCTCCGGGGCAAATCGGGTTCGATCCATACGGCGGATCAGGTTGACCAACAGTGTCTCGGCGCCGCCGACACCCATGCTCGTGAGGATGAACATCACACGCAGCGGACCACGATCGCGTGGCGGAACAAGGTTGCGAGACGCACGGATCCACGGCAGATTGTCCGACAACATTGGATCACCTCACAAGCTTCTTACCTGTTTTATTACAAAGGCGGCGTTGGCAGAATCGGTTTCGTAGATTCGCCTGTGCCACACCGACTACGGTTGCACCGCGTGTTCGCGGCGGAAATACGAACGAATGCGACTGACGTAATGGTTGCCGATTTCGAACATGCGCTTGCGGTCTTCGTGCGAAAAGATGCGGCTGTCGACCAGGCCTGCCACAATTACGACGGCCGTGGCGGCCAACGTGACCCAAGGCCCGAGCCAGAACACGGCCGGCAATGCGGCAATCAGCACAGTGCCACGTTCGACGCGCATGCCGTGCAGCCGATTCGCGACAAAGACCAACGCCAAGGCAACCGCGTTGGCCGCGGCCGTGCCGAGCACTGCTCCTAACAATCCCAAAACTGGCAACAACAAATAGTTGATCGTTACATTCACCACCAACGCCACGGCCAGCGCAATGCTGGCAAAGCGGGCCTTCTCGGCGCACCACAAGTAGTTCTGGGCCATCACTAACGTGGCACTGAAGCAGCAATAAGTCAGCGTCCACGGCAGCACGTGCAATCCACCGGCAAACTTGCCCTCGAACGCCACGCCAAACAGCAGGGGGGCGGCAAACATCACGGCTACCGAAGCGCCGACCAGGCCCAGGCCGAACATTTTCAGGAACAGATTCAATCTGTGAGAGACCTCGTGCCGATGCCCGGCTTCCCAGTCTTGGGTCAGATGCGGCGTCAGCAGGTTGGCCAGCAGTTCGGCCACGCCCACTAACAGCACGGGCACGACGCGCGAGCTGTGATACTGCCCGACCTGCATCAAGGCCTCGGGCGCAGAGAGGCCGCTGTAATGGACGATCATGTAGCGGTCGGCCACATCGAAAGTGTTGGCCAGCCAATTCGTGATCCACACCCAAACGGCAAACGGCAGCAGCTTGGCCCACATCGCGCTGTAGGGAAGACGGATCATCGGATTGACGGGGATACCTTTCCATCCACCCGACAGCCACAACGCCGACAGCACGGCCGTTATCAAGCACGATATTCCGTACGCAGCCACCACGCTCATCGCGTCGGTGCGCCAGTAATAGAGCAATCCCAGACTGACGGCGGCAAACGACATCGTATTGATAAACTGCAAAATCGAAACGACGCGGTACATGCGCAACGCCGTGAATAACGACGTGCAGGTGTTGTGGGCGATCACCGTGGCCAAAACCAACGACAGGACGAACATCAGATCTTCGAAATCGCGGCTGCCGAACACCAACGCCGAAAACCAGCCATTTGCCGACAATAACACCGCCAGCGCCGCCACGGCCCCGATAAACGTGCAGATACCGGTGCGACGGAGAAACGTCTTGAGTTGCCCCTTCTGACGGTAATGCTCGACATATCGACCAAAGGAACCCGGCAGCCCTAACACCGCCAATGGTGCAGCCAGGTTGAGAAAACCGAATGCCATGTCCCATTCGCCGAGTTGCTCGGGCTCGAGCCAGCGGCAAACGACGATACTGCGAAAGAACCCAATGCCGCGCTGCACGATGGTCAGCACCAGCAGGATCAACACGCTGTCGGCCAGCGTATCGGCGCGCAGCCGCGCGTCTTCGGTCTCGGGAACAGTCGTCGAAGGTACGGAACTCACGGGGCAGCTATCTCAATCAGGGGTCGGGCCGATAATTTCGCTTTTCCGCAGGGAATTGCTCGCGACATGATGGCGCGCCGATATGGCGCTCGTGCATTCAGACGTCACTGCCGGCGCATGCGCCCGGTGGCGATAATCCACCGCCGCGATGCGCGGCGCTGCGGGCGGCAGCCCCTTCTTCATGTCCTGTGCTCGTCCCGTCGGTTAGCGCAGATTCATACTGATAGCGCGGAATATTGTTCTTGCGCGGATCGATCGTGGCCCAGTTCTTCAACCGCACGGGGTCTGTGTCTCCATGAAAGCGTTGCAGATGAAATGCATCGTCGCCGGGACGATTGATCGCGCCATAGGCCGAGCAGACGCCGTCGTAACCGGCCTCGTAGGCCAGGTGGAACGCTTCGGCATTCAGATTTTGGTACAGCCCAAACGGAAACGCGAAGTAGCGCACGGGCCGACGCATCGCGGCTTGCAATTCTTCGCCCGCCGTAACGACTTCGTCCTTGAGCACCTGCAAGTCGGTAATCTTGCCCAGGTCGGCATGGGTGCGCGTGTGCGCGCCGATTTCCACGCCGGCCGAGGCCAGCTCGCGCAATTGCGTCAGCGAGTTGGGCAGCAGCTTCTCGTGTCCCAGCGCCACATCGTGCGGAAATGGTTCGCGACGGAAAATGTATTTCGTCGATACGAAGTAGGTGCAAGGAATTTGCTCGCGAATCAAGAACGGCAGCGCGTGCTTGGTGTTGTCCTCGTAGCCGTCGTCGAACGTGATGCTGGCGCACACGTGCTTATTCACCCCGCTGCGAATCCGTTGTTGCGCTTCAGCCAGTGACACCATCTCGAAGCGGCTTTTCAGCCAGCGCATCTGCCGTTGGAAAGTGCGGTTCGGGCAGGTCCAGGGCGTGGCCCGATCGTCGGCTATGCGGTGATAAAACAGAATCAAGATCGGCGCACGCCCCGCGCGCGCGTCGAGGTGATTTCGCACACAGCGATAAGGCCGAGTGACCTGATAGTACGACCACAACAGTGGCAGCCGCAGGATGTCCATCGAAGCGTTCTCTTGTGATTTAAGGCTGATTCAAGATCTTTGGGGCGATCGACACGGTTCCAGAGGGATTACCATCACCAAGCAATATCAGGGTGGACCTTTGCGCTTTTGGAAGTCGTGCGTCGACGGCTGCCAGTTCAGTTCTTTGCAACCTAGTTCTGTTCACCCTTGCCGTGAGACGCTTCCGCAGACCGTCTCCAGGTCTGCAACTTTTGCCAGCCGCGTTTGACCAGCCCCTTGGCGCGACTACCTGCAAGCCATGCGCGGTAGTGCGTGCGAGCCAACAGGCTGCGCCCGACAATACGAATCCTGGCCAACGGGACGGGCTGGCCACCCAGCGACGCTTTGTAAGGTTCGTCGCCGCGTAAGAAGTCGAAAAACCGATAACCGTCCTCGATCGCCGACCGCAATGATGTCGCGAGCGAGATCCACCCAGGGCTCTCTTCGGCCAGTGCTGGATCGATCCCGCTCTGGTAGTAGTAAATCGTGTCGCCTCCGGTGAAACCGTATTCAACGGCGGCTGGCTTTCCGCCGATTTCCAGCCAGCGCAGTCGCAGACGCCCCAAGTCGAGGAATCGTCGCGCGACTTCCGTATGAAATTGCACGAACCGCGGCGACGAAAAACAGCCCGCGTCGCCCAAGCTCACACGGCGGCGCTGGTGCAGGTCGGCAAGGATTCGCCAGCCCTGGGGAAGCTCGTCTTCATGCTCCACGCAGCGCACGACGGCTCGGCCGGTATCAACCGACCGCCGCAGAAAGCGGCGTGTCTGCTCGCGTCGCGATTTGGATATAGTGGCTAGATAACCGTCCCAGGTCGCGGCCAATGTCGCCTTCCAGGTTCGATACGGTAGACGCCGATCGACCAAATGTCCGCACACTCTCAGCTCGGCAATCAGGCGCTCGAACGCTGGATCATCAGCCCGTACGGCATCAATGTCGATCAAGTCCCATTCACCGGCGCCATCCTCGACGAGCCAGCGCGATATCTCTCGCGCAACTGCATCGGTGTGATCCGGATGGGCCAACAGTCCTACGTAGTCTGACGCTACCTCACCCGAGCCAAGCTGCCGTACGACGCGCAACCGAGATAGCAGCGTGGTGCGATACCAAGGGGCGACGCCGACCAATTCCCCATCAGCGGTGCGCAAAGCGATGATGAACAGCTCTTGGCTGGGGCTGCCGTAGTGCCGCCACCAGGTTTCGAGCCATTCGTGCCGTAGGAAGGGCACGTCCTGCGCCAGAGCATTCCACTCCTCGGCGAGCGACGCCATTTCGGCGACGCTGACGATTCGCTCGACGAGCAATTGCTCAATGGCCGGTTCGACAAATGACACGGTCACGATTAGTCCTCGACTCACTTCTCTTGGTGACGTTACTTGTTACTCTAGGCCGCTGGTTGCGACAGACGGCGCGGTGCTGCGCCACCCGTTACAACCCGGCCATCCGTCGACTGTCTCGTACGATTGCCCGCACGGTCTGGCCTGTTTGCCAGATCCCGCGCCGCAGGCGGTCAGTGGCCGAGCCGGGCCAGACACGCACGTTGAGCATAGGACGCGGTTCGGCCCGCCAGTGCGCTTTATAGGGCTCGTCTCCGCGCATGAAATCGAAGGCCTGGTCGCCGCGCTCGATAGCCGCCTTCATCGTGGCAATCGTCGCGAGGTGACCTGGTTCCGACTGCAAATAGCCGGGGTCGATTCCGGATTGATAGGCGTAGACCGTTCCGGTTCCGCACAGCTGGTATTCCGCTGCGACGGGTACGCCGTCGAGTTCCGCCCAGCTGAGCCTTAGCTTGGCTGCTGCAAGCAAGCCGCGAGCCGCATCCCGATGGAAGCCTGCAAACCGGCCGCGGGCAAACAAATCGGATTCGCCCATGCTCAGCCGTCGCCGCCGATGCAGGGTTGCCAGCGTGGCCAGCGCCACGGGCAATTGGTTTGGCGTTCGCACCTCGTGCAAAACCAAGCGCCCACTGCCGAGCGGGCCGCGCATCATGCGCCGTACTTGCTTGCGATGCGACTTTGATAGATGCCCCACATATTCATCCCAAGTAGCTGGTAGCACCACGCGCCAGCCGTTGCACGCGCGGACGCTGCGCACCAAGGCGCCGCGGTTGTCTAGCTCGGTCATCACCCGTTTGGTCACGGGGCAGTTTTCATCGACGCCATGCAGATCGAGCATGTCCCACGAGCGCGCTCTCGACTTGGCGCAACATTCGCCGGACCTAGGCTGAGTAGCTAGCAAGGCGTCGGCAATCATTCTGGCGACATCAACCTCGTATCCCACGCGGCAAGGGATGCCCAAGTAGTCCGTACACACCTCGCCCATGCCTAGAAAGCGGACAACACGACCGTGTAGGCGTGTCGCCTCGATGTACCAGGGCGCGAGCGCCACCAGACCATACGGAGGATCGACGAGGGCGAGCACCGACAGCTGTCGCCCGCGCGGGCCTGCAAATGGCTCGGCGCCGTAATGGCGCCACCAGGGCAGCAGCCAGCGCGGACCGAGCATGGGCGCATCCGGCACCAGTCGCTCCCAGTCGTCGGCCAGTTCGGCAAGGCGTTCGGCGTTCGTGATGTGTTCGGCAATCATGTGAGCTCGTTTCGTCGCCACCGCTGTCATCGATCGCGCGCGGATCCGTTGTGTACGCTGCGGCGATATACGAAATCTCAGTCAGTCGCTAGACAATGCAAGTTGTTTCGCATTTTCCCAGTCCTTTACGGCATTTCTTGCCGCCACCTGCGATGGCAACCTTTGGCAACAGACGGTGTGGCGTTCTGGCAACATTGTGGGGGCGCGTTACAACCGGCCCTGTCTATTAAGCGGCCGACGAAGCCGCCGCAATGCGAGCACAGGTAGCATGGACAGCCGTTGCGACACGCGCCGGGCATCGCCTTGGCACCCGCTTTGCACATGGGGTAAACGCATTACTTGCTGAGAATACTCGTAGAGGAACATTCGTCATGTCCAGTGCAACCCATCCGTTTGCCAGTCCGGCGGATTTTATTCGCGCTCTTGTCGGGCATCCGCGTCGCGTGCTGCTGCCGGCGGTC